>JAOZLM010000299.1 GCA_029934815.1 Desulfocapsa sp.
ATGACAACACGACTTCTTTCCATAGATCTGCAGAGTGACATCCTCACTGCAGTCCTTCTTGAAAACGATGTCAACAAAAATATTCTTGCCTCAACTATTCTTATATCCGCCGACAAAACAGCAGAAGAACTCATAACCGAACTAACAAACAGTATTGATTGTAGCGATTGCCGTTGCGTTCTCTCCCTTGGTGCTTCTTTCTTTTCCTTTCGAAATCTTACTTTTCCATTCTCCGATCGCAAGTCCATAGAAAAAACCCTCCCGTTTGAACTTGAAGAGGGAACAGCTGAGCCAGTAGATACCATGGTTATTGATGCCATGGTTACTCCCGGCAATGATGGTGGTTCTGAAGTTATTAGTGCCATCATAGAGCAAAGCCTTTTGGCCGACCTGCACAATGCCTTAACTCAGGCAGACATTCCTCCCGAAACTATCACCCTCTCCGGCCTTCCTAATATCGCAGAACTCAAAGAAACCGGACAAGTTCCTGAAGAATTTATTTTTCTTGATTTGCGGCTGGAAAGTGCCTGTCTCTTCCTTATTTCCAAGGGAAATATCCAACTGATACGCCCCCTCCCTCTCTCTCCTCTCCCGGGATTTAGAGCGGATTTCTCAATGAAGATCGAAGATCAGGAACTCATAATTCACGGCCTTGAATACACTGCTGAAACGTTCTCTGAATTAGCCCTTCGTGTAAAACAAACCCTGGCGCCATTCCCTTTGCAAAATGCACAAGACAAAATACCCATTTATGTAGATGGCACAGCAAGATTCGCAACAAAAACAAAAACACAACTTGAAGACAACACAGCCTTTAACAGACCCTGCCTGCTGTGCGGACAGGAAGTAGGTATTCTGCCCCTTCCGATCCACCTGCCGGAATCATCACAAAATCATGCGACATATCTCTGTTCCTGCCTGAGCTTAGGTAAACAGTCCGACAAGTTACAAAACAGTTTCAATTTCTGTAAGGGAGAATTTGCCTATCATAACAAACTGACCGAATATCGTCAGAAGGGCCGGATTATTGGGGGAGCTATTCTCGCCATCCTGCTTTTCAGCCTGGCTTATCTCTTATTTGACACAGCCTCTCTAAAAAAAGAACGTATTGCACTGACCGCTAACATCCATTCTGTATTTAAAACAACTTTACCAGACACAAAACGCATCGTAGCCCCAATACAGCAGCTTCAAGTAGCCATAGACGAGATAAAGAAAAGTACAACAAACGGAAATGACAGCGCACTTCCTCTGACTATTCTCAATACCTTACGGGAAATATCCACTCTTATTCCAGAATCCTTAAATGTCCGTCTTGTGCGTATGGTTTATGAACAATCGGGATTGCGGCTTAGTGGAATCACCGACAGCTTCAATACGGTAAATTCGATGAAAAAAAGCCTGGAACAGTCTCCGTTTTTCCCAACAGTGACCATTAGCTCCACCAAGCAGAATCCAAAAGATAACTCCATCCGTTTTGAGTTGAAGATTGAAACATCGGCAGGTGCACAATGAAGTCTTTTATTCCATCATTTAACGTTCCTGCCGCCCTTCAAAAAACGGGATGGCATCGTTTGGCAAAACGGGAACAGATTATGGTTGGCAGTCTTCTAGCCGGAATTGTAGCCCTTCTCTTTTATGCTCTTGTATTTTCACCACTACTCGATTCCAGACAGCACTTGCAAAAATCAATTCTAAAAAAGCAGACTGAACTCCGAGATATCCGTACCCTGCAACAGGAATATCAATCCCTCAAACAGCACTCTGGAGATATTCAACAGAGCTTAACAAAACGACCAGACAGCTTCACCCTCTTCTCTTTTATAGAACAACAGGCCAGCATGGCAGGAATAAAGGAGAAAATAAGTTATATGAAACCAAGTGAGGTTGAGTCAGAAGGGACTTTACGCGAATCACGAGTAGACATGAAATTGCAGCAGATTAGCCTCGAAAACCTTGTGGTTTTCCTTAAAGCGGTCGAATCAAAAGAAAATGTAACCTCAATCAACAGGATCTCAATTCAGGAACATGGCAAAGAACAGAGCTCACTCAATGCTGTAATTCAGCTTGTCACTTATAACAAGCGAGAGGATCAATGAACCCTTTCAAAAACAGACCTCTGTTATGTTGCAGCCTGATTGCCTATATGATTATTTTGGGGTCTGTCTTGCTCTACATCCGTTTCCCCACCGATCAGTTCAACGCATTCTGCCAGACGAAACTTGAACAACTGCTACCGGGAACTCAATGCACCATAAAAAAAATACGTTGCCTCTTTCCGGTGGGTATGCAAGCGGATACAATTATTTTCAATGATATGGCAAAAAACAAGCAAGTGCTTGGCACCATTGATCAATTAACTATTCGTCCACAATTCAGCAGCCCATGGCCCCGATTTTCTGTTACCATAAAGGCATATAGTGGTGAGCATAAGGCTTCAGTTCTTATTGATAAATCAAAGCAGGAAGTTGTTCTTGATAACATTCTCGTTGACCACCTGGATCTTGCAAAACTCCCTTTTATCAATGAAATTTTTGATCGGAAAATAACCGGCCTGTTTTCCGGAAATGGTATGTACAAATCTGCAAAACAAAATGGAAAAAATATCCTTACTGGTCGTGGGAATTTTGTAGTAAACAAAGGAAATTTTAGCCTGTTATACCCCATACTATCCCTAACTAAAATCGATCTGAAAGAATTAAAAACGGATATTGTTCTGCAAGATGGTCAAGTTCAATTCAGTAACGGCCATTTTATAGGGAAAGAGCTAAAAGGTGATTTTGCAGGCAACATAATTTTACAAGCCCCTCTCCATAATTCTAATGTTATGATTAGAGGAACACTCGATCCATTTGCCCCCCTGCTAAAAAAGAGCAAATATGCGCAAAACATGGTAATTCAACTAAAAAAACGAAATAAACAGAGTACGCTTCCATTCCTGTTACATGGAAGTATACAAAAACCACGCTTTAAATTTGATACTTGAGCCGTCAGTAAATATGACAAGTCGCTACTCAATCATTCTTTCTTTTATTCTGGCAACGTTATTTGTCACAGGAACTGTTGAACTCTTTTACAGCTCATTTAACAAAGCAATACGCAGCAATGAAAAGACCATCAGGAAAGATATGAAAAATGCGGCCTTTTCTCCGCCACAAAAAGAGCTAACGCATCAAAGTAACTCAGCAATAGCTGTAAACAACAATAATTACAACATCATCACTCAAAGAAATCTTTTTGGTAATTCATCCGGAACCACAAGCGCTATTTCCTCCGTAACAGCTCCGATCCTTGATACCACATCCCTTGACTTGGTACTACTTGGCACCATCAAAGGCTCGGCTGATTCTCAACGGGCGATTATTAGAAATAAAAAATCTGCAAAACAGGACATTTACAGTCGGGGAGATACTATAGAACACGCCCTGATAAAAGAAATAATGCGAGG
>JAOZLM010000300.1 GCA_029934815.1 Desulfocapsa sp.
TAATCAGATCTTCAACAACTGAAGGATCAGCAAGGGTTGAGGTATCACCAAAATCCTCAAAATCATTGGCAGCAATCTTACGAAGAACGCGGCGCATGATTTTACCACTTCTGGTCTTAGGCAGACCGGGAGCGTACTGGATTGCATCAGGTGTTGCTATGGGTCCGATTTCTTTACGAACGTGCATTCTCAGCTCTACAAGCAATTCATCAGTATGCTCAACACCTGTATTTGGTGTAACAAAGGCATACACAGCCTGGCCTTTAATCTTGTGCGGCATTCCAACAACTGCAGCTTCTGCAATCTGAGGATGAGAAACAAGAGCAGACTCAATCTCTGCAGTTCCCAGACGATGTCCTGAAACATTTACAACGTCATCAAGGCGACCCATGATCCAGAAATAGCCGTCTTCATCTTTACGGGCTCCATCTTCAGGATCGTAGGTATTATCATAACGACTGAAATACGCTTTTTTGTAACGTGCAGGATCACCAAACACGCCACGAAGCATTCCTGGCCAAGGCTTACGAATAACAAGATGCCCGCCTTCATTAGCCGCAGCCTCGTTACCTTCTTCATCAAAAATGGCAACATCAACTCCCGGCAGCGGGTAACTGGCAGAACCAGGCTTGGTTGGGGTTGCATACGGAAGAGAGGAGATCATAATTCCACCGGTCTCAGTCTGCCACCAGGTATCAACTATTGGCAACTTCTCTTTACCGATATTTACATGGTACCACATCCATGCTTCAGGGTTGATTGGCTCACCAACTGACCCAAGGATACGAAGACTGGAGAGGTCGTAACGTTTGGTTGGTCCGTCACCATCACGCATAAGTGCACGAATAACGGTGGGAGCTGTGTAGAAAGTATTGACCTGGAATTTTTCAACAATCTTCCAGAAACGATCTGGTCCGGGATAGGTTGGAACGCCTTCAAACATAACAGAAGTTGCACCAAGTCCAAGAGGACCATAAAGAATATAAGAGTGACCTGTTACCCAGCCGATATCAGCTGTACACCAGTACACATCATCATCTTTCATATCAAAAACATACTGACAGGTGTGCATGGCATAGGTGAGATATCCAGCGGTGGTATGCACAACACCTTTTGGCTTACCGGTAGATCCGGAAGTGTAAAGAATAAAGAGGATATCCTCAGCGTCCATGGACTCCGGCTCGCAGGTTGAAGCGATGCCTTCAGCAGTTACTTCGTCGTGCCACCAGGAATCACGACCTTCGGTCATATTTACATCATTTCCACCACGTTTTACAACGATGCAGTTTTCAATGGTCTCGCATTCTTCCAGCGCTTCATCAGCATTTGGCTTTAATGGAATTGTTTTTCCGGCACGAATTACAGCATCAGCGGTTACCAGAACTTTGGCTTCACAATCATTAATACGACTCTGCAATGCGACGGAAGAGAACCCTGCAAAAACAACTGAGTGCATGGCACCAATACGTGCACAGGCCAAAAGCGCAATGGACAACTCAGGAATCATGGGCAGATAAATAGCAACACGATCTCCTTTTTTAACACCCTTTTTCCGTAACACATTGGCAAAACGACACACTTCAGTGTGCAGCATCTGATAGGTATAAACCTTTACATCTTCCTCAGGCTCACCCTGCCAGATAAGAGCAGCTTTATTCCGGCGTCCGTTTTCAAGATGACGATCAAGACAGTTGTAAGAAACATTCAGCTTACCACCTTTAAACCAGCTAAACTCAGGCTTATCGTAATCAGCTTCCACAACAGAATCCCACTTCTTATCCCAGGTAACCAGCTCTTCGGCGCGATCAGCCCAGTAACCTTCAGGATCTTCCATGGAACGTTTATACTCGGCATCATAGGCGGCCATGCTGCCTATTTTTGCACTGTCAGCTCCTTCTGTGGGAGGCTGAAAAGTACGTCCTTCACTTAATAAACTTGTAATTTTATCATCACTTGAACTCATTCTCTAAATCTCCATTCGTTATCGATTACGGTTGTTGCGAAATAATAATTATTCATCACAAATAGTTATAGTATAGCCAAAACACGGGAGTGGCCTGACTCATTTGCCAAGCATACAATCTGGCACAATATCTAGGAGGCTCTACCTTTCACATATTTTGTCCCCTTTTGTCAAATAAATAAAATTTAACCATATATCAATTTTAGTTATATTAGAAGTTTAGTTTTTTCTTTTCTTTCTGATAAAAAACCAGTATTGCTAGGGTAAATTTTGAAACTGTTAGGCTTTTTCAGGAGAAAATGCGAAACCCACTCGAGTTAGAAATCAAGCGCCGACTGCGACAGCAGCAGAGCAAACAAGATATTTTTGCAGACCTCAGCACCGAGGAAAACAAAGATGCTCTGGAGCATATGCTTAACAATTTGCCACCCCACGAGCGTAATAAAAAGATGCTCCCTTTACGCGTAGTTATGTTCATTCTTCTGATACTACTCACCATCAAACAGTTTCTATTTGTTTACCTGCACGAAGCTTCAAGTGTTGATCTTATGCTGGGTCTTATCGGCCCGCTTATTCATCTTTACATTATGCGGGAGCTTTTGAGGAATCACAGGCTTGGCTATCAGATGCTTCCGCTGCTTGCTCTCCTTGCTCTTTTTCGTCCGGAAAACAGAATCACGCCTGATATGTATATGTATATGGCCATGGCGCTGCTTTCCGGGATGCTATTTCTGTTTCTCTTTCCCAAAAAAGAGCGAATAGAATATTAACCACCACTATAATTTTTCTCTCACGAGGCTCCAGTATGGAAAACGAACAAATCGATGCAATGTCCAAACTCTTGAAATCAATGTCTCACCCTATCCGTCTGAAAATCCTTTGCTTACTGCAGGATCAAGAGTTATCCGTGGGTGATATCAGAGAAGAAGTGAAGACCACCAATGCCAATGTCTCCCAGCATCTGAATATCCTGCGTAGTCAGGGTATCATCGATTACCGTAAAGATGCTAATTTTATCTATAATCGTATCCATGATCCACGTATTATTGAGCTTATGGGAAAAATGCAGTCTCTGTTTTGCCCGAGCGTTAAGTAAGCGTTTCTCCGCCTTTCCAGACACGTAAACATCTGCTCCTTATTTTTTCGTTACACTACATTGTGGATATGGAGTATTCTTTCCCAAAAGTCGAAAAGTAGTCTCTCGTCCTGCTGAAACATTATAAATCTGCCAATTCCCGGAAGGAACTCCTGTGTCACACGACACGCCTAACACCTTCAAGCACCATCTCCCTATACCCTGCCCGGTACCGTCCGTGCTTCCAAAAGATCGGAACTGTCATTCGAGGTATCAGGATCACTGGTTGAACTTCCCATCGAGGAAGGACAGCACGTTAACAATCGTTACAAAGAACTTTATGCCAGAAAACAGGCGTCACAGGCAGATTACGACTCTTATCGTGCGGCACGAGACGTTTCCCGTGC
>JAOZLM010000301.1:0-1836 GCA_029934815.1 Desulfocapsa sp.
GGAAAATATCAAAAATCTGTTCCTGATATTTTGCATCAAAACCGATTCCATTATCTTGTACTTTTATCCGAACATGGGTCTGATTATGTGCAGGATCTGAAAAGGGCTGAAGACTTATTGTGATTTCAGGATCCCTGTGCTGATGGTGGTATTTGAGGCTGTTTCCAATAATATTCTGGAAAAGTTGACGCATTTGTAATGGATCTGCATCGATTACAGGCAGGTCAGAAGCAACGGAAATAACAGCATTGTGTTTTTCAATTCTTAGTGCCAGATCTTCAAGAACCGAATTGGTGATATGATTCAAATCAACCGATTCGAATGGTTTCGCTTTACTGCTGACCCTTGAATACAGAAGCAGGCCATCGATCAGCTGTTTCATACGTTGGGTCGAGTTCTCGATGTGCTCAAGGTAGCTGTGGCCCTGTTCCGGCAACTTCGCGGCACATTTTTTCCGGATACGTTCACTGAAAGACTGGATCAGCATTAAGGGTTCCTGCAAGTCGTGGGAAATGACGTGGGCAAAATCCTCAAGTTCTGCATTTCTGAGACGCAGGTTCTTGGCAGTGGCAGACAACGAGCGTTCGATATTCTTCCAGCTACTGATATCCCTTGTTACTTCTATAATCCCAGTGAGTTTTCCATGGGGATCACGGAAGGGGGTGGCGGTGACAAGGCAGGGAATAATTGTGCCGTCAGCTCTGGTTTTTCTTGCATCAACTTCCACCCGTTGTGCACCATTACTGATCTGGGTAAGCGGACATTTCTCTGTGTGGCAGAGTTTTCCGTTAAAGACCTCGTAGCATTTGTGTCCCTGGATTTCTTCCTGTTTCTTGCCAACTAACTCACAATATGCGCGGTTTACGCGGATTACATTGTAGTCTCTGTCGATGACATGCATCCCGTCCGGAGCACTATTGAAAATTTGAATAAATTCATCATTAATGGAGACCAGCGCTGCTTCGATGCGTTGCTGCTCCTGGACTTTTTTATCAAGAGCAGTGTTTGTTTCCCGAAGTTCGGCTGTGCGATAATTAACGATTTGTTCCAGGTTTTCCTTTACAGAACGCAACTCTTTTTCCGTTTCTATTCGCTCGTCGATTTCTTTTGCAAGATTCCGGTTGCTTTGCAGGATCTTTCTTCTGCTTTCAGCTAACCGACCACCGAAGAAGGCTATGAAGGCAATACCTGTAAGAGCAACAAACAAATGACTGAGAAGTAGCGGCCAGGATGATTTTGTGAATGGGCTGGGGAAACTGACAGAAATCGCACCCCGTATGGTTTCGGGTGTCTCTGGGGCTATATGGCAGGGGAGACAGGAATCTTTAAAGGCAAGAGGTGCCATATATCGAAAAACTTCTTTTCCGTTCTCAGTCGTAAAAGCGCCTTGTTCCTTTTCTCCCTCATTAAACGATTGCAGCCAGGGGATTTCCCAGGGGTAGGCAGTATTTCTTTTGCGAAGCGGGGTAAGGCTGGTGATATGGAATAAAACGGCTCCCTTTTTTTCGCTGATTTCAGCAATCTGCCGGGTCATATAGGCGGGGTTGATAAGGGTCAGGGATTTCCCATTACTGTCTTTTATGGTTTGTTTGTTTTCGGGGAGAAACAGGTTTGGCGGACTGTGTTCAGTGGTGTAAACATAGACTCCACCGTGGAGCAGATTCCAGTGGCGGGCTGCAAGGATCTGCTTGTAAAAGGCTCTGGCGGTTTCGTGGGCAATGGATTCACGTTCCCGTATGTCGTCGAGGGTATTCCAGGCAAGGGAACACACAACGGCAAGGAGCCATATGTTGAGTGCAAGGAAGCGATAGTGGGTGAATGGTTTGCTCATATATT
>JAOZLM010000301.1:1936-3441 GCA_029934815.1 Desulfocapsa sp.
CGGTATCCTTTTGCTCCATAGCTCTCAGCGTATTGTATAAAATCCGGGTTACCAAAATCAAGGCCAAAATCAGGAAAATTCATTCCTTTCTGTTTCCACTTGATCATTCCGTAACCGTCGTCACGCAGGATAATGATCACAATATGCAAGCCGAGTCGTACAGCAGTCTCCATATCCTGAGAGTTCATCATAAAACCGCCATCCCCACAAACTGCGATAACCTGCTTTTCAGGATGCACAAGTTTTGCCGCAACGGCGGCCGGAAACCCTGCGCCCATAGTGGCAAGAGCATTGTCGAGCAGCAAAGAGTGAATTGTGCTTGCTTTGAAATTTCTGGCAAACCATATTTTGTACATACCGTTATCAAGGGAAATGATGGCGCTTTTTTCCACTGTTTTGTGAATATCACTGACGATATGCTGTGGCGTGTTGGGAAAACAGTCATGCCCTTGTGATTTGAAAACATGGTCCAGAATCTCGTTGTGGATTCTGTGGAAGTAGTCGTTATTTCTTTTTTCCATCCCCGATAAGGCATTTCCTAAAGCAAGAAGAGCATTGCGGATATCTCCTATTACTTCATGCTGCGGAAAGTAGACCTCATCGATGTCTGCTGGTGCAAAGTTGAGGTGGACAACCTTCATGTTTCCATGATTCATGAAAAAAGGTGGCTTTTCAACAACATCGTAGCCCACGTTGATGATAATATCCGCTCTGTCAATGGCGCAGTGCAGGTAGTCGTGATCTGAAAGTGCAGCAGTTCCAAGACAACGGGGGGAGTGTTCATCGATGACACCTTTCCCCATTTGAGTGGTGAAAAAGTGTATGCCGGTTTCTTCAATGAGTTCTTTAGCAACGGGCGCAATGGAGTGTCTGTTGGCAGCAGCACCAAACAGAAAAAGCGGGTATTTGGCGTTCCTGATTAATTCCGCTGTGTGTTCAATTGCCACAGGGTTTGCCACTGGATAATCTGGCTCTTGTACCGGAAAAGGTGTGGCATCCACTTCTTCTGCTGCAATATCCTCAGGAAGTTCTATATGGACAGGCCCTGACTTACCATTTACGCTGATACGGAAAATATCTCTTACGATGGAAGGGATTGTGCCACTGTTAACAATCTGTTTAGTGAATTTTGTCAGCGGTTCCATCATGCGAACCACGTTTAAAATCTGGAAACGGCCCTGTTTACTCTTTTTTATCGGTTTCTGTCCGGTGATAAAGAGCACGGGCATTCCACCAAGAAGCGCATAGGCGGCAGGTGTTACAAAGTTGGTTGCACCAGGGCCTAAGGTGGATAAACAGACACCCGGTTTTCCTGTAAGCCGGCCATAAGTGGCTGCCATAAAACCTGCTGCCTGTTCATGGCGAGTAAGGATCAGGCGAATTGTGGAATGTCGAAGTGCTTCAAGGAACACCAGATTTTCTTCCCCCGGAATTCCAAAAATGGTATCAACACCTTCGTTCTCCAGACATTTTACCAGCAGTTCAGCTCCGTTCATGGTTTTTCC
>JAOZLM010000048.1 GCA_029934815.1 Desulfocapsa sp.
CAGAACATCATTGATATGCCTGATCGCCTTATTGATTTGTTTATTCAGCTCTGTCTCCAGAATAACGGAAGTTTATCTGTCCAAAAAAGATCCTCTCAGGTTGATTTGCTGGATGAAGAGGAACTTGCGGCAATGTAACAAGAGGTTAGGATGCAATTGCTCTGATGGGACATAGCCTGAACACGTGGCTCAGGGTCTCGTGCCTCGCTCACTTGCTGTATTGTATTGACCTGAAGAATAGTGTGCTTCTGGGAAAAATGACGGAATGATATGTGTTTTAAGAAAAGCTATCTACGTCGAATGCCCAAATCACTAAATGCTTCGCAGTGACCTTCTCACGCATGTGACTATTGATCGCTTTTTTTGAAGAGATTGTGTTAATGTGTTTTTCAAGAGTTTGGCTGAGAGAGATGTGCAGGGTCTGTCGGGGATCGTAATATTGCTTTAATCTTATACGTTCTTCGGTTTCTGCGGCTCAGACAGCAACTTCTCCTTTAGTGTCGAATGTATGACTTGCCAAAGGGTAGCCTTTTATGCGGATGGTAGCTGTATAGCTCCATCCCTTTTTATTTTTACGTTTTAAAAAATGCGGCTTATGTGACTCTTTTTTGTTCTATTTGGATGTGAAAAAATAGCAATGGCCAATACAAAACATGAAGACACAAAAAAAAGGCTTTAACCCAGTTGTACTGAGCTAAAGCCTTGAAAAATAAGTGGTGCCGAAGAGGAGAGTCGAACTCCTACACCCGTACGGGCACTAGACCCTGAACCTAGCGCGTCTACCAATTCCGCCACTTCGGCACAACGGTCGTTACTATGCTTGCCCTGATGGGATTTGTCAAGATTTTCTTGGTGGCGTGGACAATATTATTACTTTTTGACGAAAGATACTGATTTTGCTCTGTTGCCAGAGTTTTTATAAAATTTAAGTTTGTGATAATAGATGGAAATATACAGAGACCTTGGAGATATTCCGAAACCTTTTGAAAATGCATGTGTGACCATTGGAAACTTTGACGGTGTCCATCTTGGCCATCAGTTGTTGTTTGGCGAGGTTGTGCAGCGTGCTTACAGGTGCAAAGGAACCAGTGTTGCGGTAACCTTTGATCCGCATCCGTTACAGGTGCTACGGCCGGATGGAATTAAACTTATCTCAACCTGTGATCAGAAAACCGAACTTATTGGGCATGCAGGTATTGATGCCCTGGTTATTATTCCGTTCTCACAGAAATTTGCGGCCATTAGTGCAACCCATTTTGTCGATGAAATCCTGCGCAGCACCATCGGAGTGAAGGAACTGGTTGTCGGCTACGATTATGCATTTGGCAAGGGACGGGCGGGAAATATAGAATTTTTGCAGGAGCAGGGCGCTGAAAAAGGCTTCTCCGTTACAGTTGTTGAGGCGCATCATGAAAACAATATGCTGGTCAGCTCTACAAAAGTACGAGAATTAGTCGCTGAAGGGCGGATGGCAGATGCCAGAACACTGCTTGGCAGGTATTACCAGATTCGGGGTGAGGTGCAACTCGGACAACAGCGGGGCGGAAAAGAAATTGGCTTTCCTACGGCAAATCTCAACATGGAAAAAGAAGATCTCATTCCTAAAATGGGTGTTTATGTCTGCCAGGTGATTTGTGACGGAAAGTGCTATGGCGGGGTGCTCAATATTGGAGTGAATCCCACCTTTGATGAAAATAAACTGGTGGCAGAAACGCATATCTTTGATTTTAAGCAGGATATTTATGGAAAACCTATAAAAATTAATTTGTTACGTTTCCTGCGTAGCGAACAGAAATTCTCAGGAATTGATGAACTGTCTGCGCAAATTGCCAAAGATGTAACTGAAGCAAGAAAGATTCTAGTGGAGCAGCAAAGTGAGCTCACACTCTCTTGTGAAGAACGGTTTAATCAATAGCTAAAATTTAAACTTGCATGTCTCTATATGGTGCCTATAGTGTAGTCGCCTGAGGGCTTATTAGCGAAACATTGCACTGAGACAACCATAGCTTACCGAGGAAAACAAATGTCTGAAGAAAATATAGAAAACCTGGAAAACCTGAAAGAAGACTTGCCAACAGTCATCGCTGAGATGGAGAAAAAATGTAAGCAGGCTCCCGATAATGTGGTAGCTTTTCACCATCTTGGGCTGGTGTATATGAAAGCTGGCCGAACTGACGATGCTATCAAGTGTCTGGAACGAAGCATTGAGATTGATGAACAGGCCAATCAGCCAATGATTAATCTGGGCGCGATCTATTTTGGTATGGGAGATCTTGATAAGGCGCAGGAGTTGAACGAAAGAGCCATCTCTGTGCAACCCGATTTGTCGGCTCAGGCCTATGCTAATCTTGGTCTTATCTGGCAGCAGCGTAATGACATGGATAAATCCATTGCTTCTTATGAAAAGGCAATTCAGTACGAACCAAATCTTGCTACTGTCTGGATGAATCTCACCTCTGTTCTCACCATGAAAGGGGAAGATGAGCGAGCACTTAAATCTGCTCAAAAAGCAACTGAGCTTGAGCCGGATTCGCCCCTTGCACAAAACAATCTTGCAGTCGCTCTCTTTTTTAGCGGTGATTTTGAATCTTCTAAGAATCATATGGAAAAGGCCCAGGAACTGGGCTACTCCGTTGATCCTAAATTCTCCGCTGCACTGGACGAAAAGCTTAGCTAATATCTGGTCATGAATAAACAGCAATTTAAAACCGAACCATGGTGCCCGTTCTGCGGGCAGAAAGTCGGCAAACCAAGTGATGCCATTGAACGGAAAATGACCGAATTCAAGGTCGGTCGTTGCCAGTGTGGCGCCGTGTATACTTCTGACCCAACAGGGCAGAACGTAGGTGCTGCCATAGTTGAAACACTTGTCTTTGCCTGCGATAGCAACTGGGATTTTGCCTGGGATCTATTGCCAGAAGATGATTACCTCACTGGTCGTGTGGAAGATTATGACGAGCAGACCCACCAGGTAGTTGAAACCAGAAATATTGATGGTCGTGCAGTACGTGGTGTTTTGTATTTTGTTCGTTTGCACACTGAAATTTCAGATATTTCAAAACGAGTGAAAGAAAAGCAGGATGTACTTGCAAAAAATGCGACAACTCCTGTGGGCGATATCCCGAACATCCCGGAAAAACCGGAGCCTGCCCCAGCCCTTGATCCCAAACGCAAAAAAGTTCGGGTGAAGAAAAATATGGTCACCGAAGCCAGAAATAACGGTGATATCGATCTTCTGGTCAGCTACTGTTTCGATGATAAAAAGACATTACGACTGATGCAGCGCCTTCTTTACGATGTGGATGAAGGTCGTCGCTGGGAAACTGCCTGGATCATCGGAAAGGTTTGCACGAGAGTATCGGAAAAAGAACCTGGTCAGGTGTCGGAACTTGTTCACAGACTTTTTGAGGCTTGTTCTGATTCTGCTGCCGCTCCCTGGGGCATGATCGAAACCCTTGGTGAGATTCTTTCTGGTCGTCCCGATATTTTCGGTGCATTTTGCAGGCATCTTCTCAATTATATGGGAGACGAGTCCACACAAGTGCAGGTTCTATGGGCACTTTCAAAGCTTGCAGGAAAACGGCCTGATCTGATTCGCGATACCCCATTTTTAACATTATTTCATTTTCTTACTCATCCAAAGGCAGAAGTGCGTGGCCTTGTGGCACAACTTTTGGGAAGAATTCGGGCAAATGAAGCAACTATGCAGCTGATGGCGCTTTCCGATGATAATGAAAAACTGATTATATGGAATGCAGGAAAAGCTGAAGAGCATACCGTTTCAGAACTGGTAAAAGAAGCTCTTACAAATATTAGTAACGGAGACAAATAAAATGCAGGGTGTTATTCAACCAATTGATAATATAAAGAAAAAAGAAGAGCCAAAGAAGAAGCGATCGTCCGATCCTGTTCAGGCAGAGTATGACGATGGTGTCGGTTTTATTGCCAACAAAGAATATGGCCAGGCAGCTCTTTCTCTTCATAATGCACTCCTTGGTTACGAAAAGAAAAATCATCAGGATGGAATAGCTAATGCTTCTAATCAGCTTGGCGTTGTCTGCATGAAAAAAGGTGAGTTTGCCAAGGCGAAAGAACATTTTCAGCGTGCCTGGGATATTTGTAAACGATTTGATGACAGAATGAGCATGTTGAATCTTTCTGAGCAGTTTATTCTTATTCATCGTGATGCAAAAGAATACAAAGAAGCCATAGCACTCTGTCTGGATATGCTCGATACCCACCACAGCCACAATAATCCTGAAGGATCTGTGAATGTGATGGAAACCATGGCTGATATTTATGTGGATCAGGGTGAGAAAGCGAAAGCTGCCGACGCTTACCGCAGTATTGCTTCCATTCATTTTAATTTTGATCACAAAAACTTTGCCAAACGCTTTGAAGAAAAAGCGGCTGCACTGGAAAGCTAAAAGTTCATGTTTACCGGTATAATAGCAGGCACAGGTAAGCTTCTTGCCAAACGTGGTGCCGGTGGCGGGCTGGCTTTTGATCTGCAGGCCGGGTTTGATCTGACGGATCCGGAAGAAGGGGAATCCATTGCTGTTAATGGTGTATGCCTTACCGCATATAATATAGATGGTCGAAAATTCACCGTTGATGTTTCTCCTGAGTCTCTATCCAGAACTACCCTTGGCGAACTTGGTGTTGGTGGTACGGTAAATATGGAAAGAGCCTTGCGGCTTGCTGACCGTTTAGGCGGTCATATCGTCTCCGGACATGTTGACTGTGTGGCCACTGTGAGTGACAGGCAGCCCACAGGTGATTTTACTATTTTCTCATTCAGTTTTCCAAAAGAATTTGGTCGCTATGTGATTGAGAAAGGTTCAATCACCATTAATGGCATTAGTCTTACTGTAAATAGCTGTACCGACAGCAGCTTTGAAGTATCCATCATTCCCCACACTCTGAAAATTACCGGCCTTGGTGAACTGAAACGTGGAGGCAAGGTAAACATAGAGGTGGATATCATTGGCAAGTATGTTGAAAAAATGTTGCAGCCGGGCGACACAAAGGATGGGCAAAAAACATCAAATAGTGGTATAAACCCCGCATTTCTAGCCGAGAATGGCTTTTTGTAAAATACTCAATGGCTACGTAAAAAACTTCATATTCGAGGAACACAAATTTGATGGAGTGAGGCGTACTTAAGCACGTCGTAACGACAGCAAATTTGAAGTGACGAAGAAGATGAAGAGTTTTTACGACGCCATCAATATTTGAGAAATTATATATAGGTAACGTTATGGCCGTAAGCACAATTGAAGAATGCATTGAAGATATAAAGAACGGTAAAATGGTCATCCTTGTGGATGATGAAGATCGCGAAAATGAAGGCGATCTCTGTATGGCCGCCAGCGCTATAACCCCTGAAGCCGTAAACTTTATGGCTACACACGGAAGAGGGTTGATCTGCCTGACCATGAGTCCGGTTATGATTGATAAGCTGGATCTGCCGATGATGGTGTCAAAGAATAAATCACCTTATGGCACCGGCTTTACCGTGAGTATTGAAGCGACCACCGGAGTGACCACCGGTATCTCCGCAGCAGACAGAGCGCGAACCATTGAGGCTGCTGTGGCACCCGATGCTACACCCGCAGATATTATCAGTCCCGGTCACATTTTTCCCCTTCGCGCACGTGAGGGTGGGGTTCTGGTTCGGTTGGGACAGACTGAAGGTTCTGTTGATCTGGCTCGTCTGGCTGGTCTTACCCAGGCTGGTGTTATTTGTGAAATAATGAAAGACGACGGCACAATGGCCCGAATGCCGGATCTTGACATCTTTGCAAAAGAGTATGATCTGAAAATTTGTACCATTGCCGATCTTATCGCCTATCGACTACGGCAGGATTTGTTGGTTCATCGAGCCGTGGAAGCCAGAATTCCAACGGAACATGCTGGTGAATTTACTGCAGTTGCTTATAAAAATGATGTGGATGAACATGAGCATATCGCTTTTGTGAAGGGTGAAATTAACTCTGATGAACCTGTTCTCGTTCGTGTTCACTCAGAATGCCTTACCGGTGATGTTTTTGGTTCTTCCCGTTGTGATTGCGGAGAGCAGTTACATGCTGCCATGCGTATGATTGAGCAGGAAGGAAGTGGAATTGTACTGTATATGCGTCAGGAAGGACGTGGTATTGGTCTTGTAAACAAGCTCAAGGCCTACACCCTCCAGGATGAAGGCATGGATACCGTTGAAGCCAATCATAAGCTTGGTTTTAAAGCTGATCTTCGTGACTATGGAATAGGTGCTCAGATATTACGTGATCTTGGCGTAAAGAGAATGAATCTGCTTACCAATAATCCTAAAAAGATCATAGGCCTTGAAGGCTATGGCCTCGAAGTTGTTGGCCGGTTCCCAATCGAAATGGAAGCAAGTGCTGAAAATAAAGGCTATCTTGAATGCAAGCGTGATCGCATGGGACACATGCTGGACGTTGACGAATAAATATTTGAAGGGAATAGTATTATGGCAAATTATATTGAAGGAAATCTGAAAGCAGATGGTAAGAAGTTCGGAATTATTGTAGCTCGTTTCAATTCATTTATCTGTGAAAAATTATTGGACGGTGCACTGGACAGCCTTCTTCGCTCAGGTGCTGATGACGCAGATATTGATGTAGTTCGTGTTCCCGGTGCTTTTGAGATTCCGTTGATTGCCAAAAAAATGGCCACTTCACAGAAATACGATGCCATTATTTGTCTTGGTGTGGTTATTCGTGGTGCAACACCTCATTTTGATGTGGTTGTGAACGAGGTTTCCAAAGGATCTGCTCAGGTTGGTCTTGATACAGGCGTTCCTGTTATATTTGGAGTGCTGACCACAGAGACCATTGAGCAGGCTATCGAACGTTCCGGTACGAAAGCTGGAAATAAAGGTTCTGAGGTTGCAGTTGCTGCAATTGAGATGGCTGATCTGGTAACTAAATTTCAGTAGTTTTTTCTTTTATTGCTTGATGGTCGCAGTACACAGATTGCCTGCGGTTAAACGTCCTCGCTACGCTGCGGGATTGTTTGACCGCAGGCAATCTGTATACTGCTTTGAGCGTTGCTGATTCTACAACACTACTATTATTACATTAGAAATATATGAGCATACGTCGAAAATCCCGTGAAGCTGCCTTGCAGTTTCTGTTTCAGGATGATTTTAAAGGTTTTGAAGAGGGCGCTGATCAGAACCTTGATGAGCGCTTTGCCGATTTTTGCTCTCTGTATGACGTGCAAAAAAAAGCACGTCCCTACGCCGTAACTCTTCTTAAAGAAGTCTATACCAAACGTGAAGCTGTGGATGCTGCCATCTCGCAGCATGCCAGTAATTGGCGTTTGCCCCGCATAGATGTAACCGACAGAAATGTTCTTCGCATTGCCACCTGTGAGATGCTTTATCAGGATGATGTGCCGGCTGAAGTCGCAATTAATGAAGCTGTTGAAATTGCAAAACGTTTTTGTGGCCCGGAATCACCAGCTTTTGTAAATGGTATTCTTGATGCTGTGAAAGCAGGACTCGCTCAAAAATAGAGTTATCTAACTGATCCCTGCCCGTCCATTCTGTTGCATTTTCCTGTAAATCTTGTTTGATTACTGTTGTACGTCTCTTATGGGCAACTGTAATCATTCGTCCGTTCTTGTTGTCAATCTCTTATTATCAGTCAATCAACGTGACACATAATGGCACAAATAAATAAAAAAACTCGTCCGGGTCTGAAGCAGGAAGCTGTCGCAGTGCTTGGCATCTGTCTCTCTTTATTTCTTTTCTTAAGTATTCTGTCTGTGAGCTTTGCTGCAGAGAAGAGTTGGGGGGGGGAAATAGGAACATTAATTGCCCAGATTCTGATGGGTTTTACCGGTTGGGGATCATATCTGCTTGCCGGATTACTACTTCTGCTTTCCTGTCTTTTTTTCAGTCCGAGAATGTCCTTCGAACGTTTACCGCAAATAACCGCAGGACTCACCGGTGCTGTTATCTCTTCCTGTGCGCTGTTTTCGTCGTTGTCCTTATATGAACTTGCAACAGTGGAAGCTGGTGGTTTCTTAGGGAAAAATGTATTTACAGTTATGGAATCTCTGGTGGGAGGTCCAGGCAGTATACTCTTCCTCTTTCTGCTCTTTGTTGTTTCCATGATGCTTTCCACTCAGTTTTCTCCTTATCAGCTTGGTGCTTTTTTCTGGCGTATGGTGAAAAAAATCGGCAGGGGTATAGGGAGTATATTCCGTTTTGGAAATGAAAAAAGAAAGCAGAAGAAACAGGCCAGAAAAGTTGCTAAAGTCCAGAAAAAGAAAGTGTCTTTGCCAGCGTCTGCAAAAGAACCGGTTGTGCTCGATGCTCCAGAACCTGCCGGCCCGTCTCTTGGTATGCCAGTTGTAAAAGAACTTCCCAAAGCAGTTGAGAATGAAGAAGAAAAAGATGGTTTTGCAACAACTCCTGTGGCACGAGGTGACTGGAAGCTTCCTCCTTTGAGCCTGCTTGAGAAGCATGTCAGCAGTCATAAAGCGGTAGATAAGGAAGTATATTACAAGGTATCCAAGCAGCTGGAACAAAAGCTGAAAAATTTTGGTGTGTCAGGGAAGGTGGTGGGAATTTCACCGGGACCTGTGGTTACCACCTATGAATATTCTCCTGCGGCCGGTGTAAAAATTAATAAAATTGCAGGTCTTGCAGATGATCTGGCTCTTGGGCTTAAAGCACAATCTGTAAGGGTCGTGGGCTCTGTGCCGGGTAAGGCAGCTCTAGGTATTGAAATACCAAATCCTGATCGTTCTGTTGTGTATATTCGGGATCTTTTGGGTTCTGAGCAATATCGTAACGAGGAGCAAAAACTTGCAATCGCCCTTGGTCTGGATGTGGTGGGAAACCCGGCCATTGCAAATCTTGCCAAAATGCCGCACTTGTTGATTGCTGGTGCTACGGGAGCTGGTAAGTCCGTGGCAATCAATACAATTATTGCTTCCCTTTTGTACAATGCTACACCCGAAGAGGTACGGCTCCTGATGGTTGATCCCAAGCGAATTGAGCTTTCAGGCTATGAAGGTATTCCGCACCTTCTGCACCCGGTTGTTGTGGAGCCAAAACTGGCTTCCCGTGCTTTGGCATGGGCTGTTCGTGAAATGGAAAGGAGATATAAGCTTCTTGAAGTGGCAAAGGTGAAAAGCTTTGATTCCTACAATGCAGTCTCTGAAGAAAAACTGCCCTATATAGTAATTATTGTTGATGAGCTTGCGGATCTTATGATGGTCGCTTCCAAGGACGTAGAAGCATCAATCGCAAGGCTTGCTCAGATGGCACGAGCAGCAGGTATGCATCTTATTCTTGCCACCCAGAGGCCATCTGTAGATGTTCTGACAGGGCTTATTAAAGCAAATTTCCCGACACGTATCTCATTCAAAGTATCATCAAAGGTCGATTCCCGTACAATTCTTGACACTTCCGGTGCCGAGCATCTGCTTGGCCTTGGTGATATGCTCTATCTCGCCAATGGAGCGCCCGGCTTGAAGCGTATTCATGGTGCCTATATTTCAGAAAAGGAAACGGAGGCACTTATTGATTTTCTCAAGGAACAGGGCAATGCAAGCTATGATGAGTCTGTTACAGCTGCCGTTGAGGCCGAAGAAAACGGTGGAGTAGATGGTGCCCAGGAAGAATATGATGCACGTTACGATGAGGCGGTAAATATTGTTTGCGAGGTCGGACAGGCATCGATTTCCATGGTACAGAGACGAATGCGGGTAGGTTACAACCGTGCTGCAAGAATGATCGAAATGATGGAGCGGGAAGGAGTAGTTGGCCCTGCAGATGGTGCAAAGCCAAGGGAGGTTTTGGCACGTAAAGAATATACATAAGTGGCCACTTAAGTGGTAGCTGAATTTTCTTGACAATTACAGGCACACAATATATAAATTGAAACTTGGAAAAAATGAGTGAGCGTTCATTTAGTGGTGAGTATCTGCTAGGGTTCGTTAACTTGTTGAAAATATAGTAAATAAGTGTTGGTGGAGCATTACCGGAAAAGCTTGCTTTTTTATGAATGTTCTTTTTTTTAGAAGTATAAGTTGGCTTGGTATGTTCCAGGCTGCAAAAGTAAATTAACTGAGGAGGTAGTTTAATGCCAAGTTATGTAGATCCAGCGAAGTGTGATGGATGCAAGGGTGGCGACAAGACAGCATGTATGTACATCTGTCCTAACGACCTGATGGTTCTTAACAAAGAGGAAATGTTAGCATACAATCAGGAGCCTGATGCTTGCTGGGAATGTTACTCTTGTGTTAAGATTTGTCCACAGGGCGCAATCTTTGTTCGTGGTTACGATGACTTCGTACCTATGGGTGGCCAGGTTCATCCAATGCGTAGTGCAGATTCCATCATGTGGACCGTTAAGTTCCGTAATGGCAACATGAAACGTTTCAAATTCCCAGTGCGTACTACCGCTGAGGGTGCTGCAAACGCTTATCCTGGTGAGAAAGGTGGAAGCTTGGATGACGAGTGTCTTCTCCTCGAAGCCGATCTGCCAACCCCTAAGTAATTCCAGGCTCAATAATTTGAGTGGAGTTATTTAGTAGTTTAAAAAAAAATTTTGAATCTATAATTAAGGAGATTTAAATATGGCGTTACCAAATAAACCTATGGGCGAGCTCAATGCCGTCGTCGATCCAGAGATCGTAGAACATGATGTTGATGTTCTCATCGTTGGTGGTGGTATGGCTGCTTGCGGTACTGCATTTGAAATAAAGAAATGGGCCGGTGATGATCTGAAGATCACCCTCGTTGATAAAGCTTCCATGGAACGTTCCGGTGCTGTTGCACAGGGTCTTTCCGCTATTAACACCTACATCGGTGAAAATGCAATTGAAGACTACGTAAAGATGGTTCGTAATGACCTGATGGGCGTAGTTCGTGAAGATCTTATTTATGACTGTGGTCGTCACGTAGATGAATCTGTTAAGCTTTTCGAAGAATGGGGTCTCCCTGTTTGGAAGAAAGATGCTGATGGCGAGAACCTTGACGGTTCCAAGCCTG
>JAOZLM010000049.1:0-7329 GCA_029934815.1 Desulfocapsa sp.
ATTAATAGTGTTAAATTCTGACTGTTTACCAGAAGTGAAGGTGGCCCTCACAGTTACTTTTGAAGGCAGTCCTTAACAACTGCAGCAAGTTGTTCAAGGGTGTATGGCTTTTTGATGAAGTTTTGAGCACCAAGATCGAGAGTCGCCCTGATATCTTTGTTTTCTGAATAGCCGCTGGCTATAATTGCTTTCTGCTTCGGGTGCAATGCACTGATCTCTTTATATGTTTCATATCCATTTATGCCCGGTTCCATCAACATATCAATAAGTAGCAGATCAACCTTCCTTGATTGTACAAATTCAATTGCCTCTTCACCACTGGCTACAGAATCAACTCTGTAGCCAAGGAATTTAAGCATTTCGCTGGCAACATTCCGAAGAAGTGACTCATCATCAACAACAAGTATGTGCTCACCATGACCATTTGTTGCGATTTCAGGAGTTTCTACATCTTCTTTACCAGCATCGCTTTCAGTTGATTTTTGCAGAGGAAAGTAGAGTTCAAAGCGAGTCCCCTTTGTAGTACTTTCAACAAATATCCTGCCATTATGATCCTGAACAGTATTCCAGACAACTGTCAGACCAAGGCCTGTTCCACTTCTGGCCAGACTTTTTTTGGAGTAGAAAGGCTCAAAGATATGCTCAATGTCCTGACTGCTGATCCCAGGTCCGTTATCCGCTATCGTTAGATGCACATAATTCCCTGCATTTAATTCTTTTTCAAGGTCTGAACCCTCATGAACACATTGATCACGGGTCGATATAGTTACAAGACCAACACCATTAATTGCTTCTACAGCGTTGGTAACCAGGTTCATAATACATTTTTTGATATGTACTTCTGAACAGGAAATTACTGAATTGCAATGGTCTAGATCAGAAGTGATCAAAACTTTTGTATGCAAAGATTGTAGCTTGTCACATTCAGGGGACGTCAGATATTGATTTATCATGCTATCAAGTGAATGATTTTCACGTGTACTTGCTACTCCCCTTGCGACCGTCAGCAGATCATCAACAACAGCTGCGGCACGTATACCGGAGTCACGAATGGCTTCAACAGGTACCTTGAGGTCACTGTTTTTTGATAGTTTTCGTAAAATAATGTCAGGGTATCCTACAATTCCTGAAAGAATATTGTTTAGATCATGGGCAACACCACCGGCCATAAGCCCTATGGATTCCATGCGTTTTGCCTGATTGAGCTGTCGCTCAAGGGTTGATTTCTCATCAGCTGCCTTCTTGTGTTCGGTAATATTACGGACAATGCCAGTCACTTCATTATCACCGCTTTTTACCATTCGGGACTCGTAATCTTGTACTCCCTGATCCTGCATAGCAAGTTGATACTCAATAGTCTGCATACTGCCTGTCAGTAACGTAGCATTAATTTGTTTTTCAACCTTGTTAGCCAAATCAGGTGGCAGGAGGTCTTTGCTTGATTTACCAATAATTTTTTCCTTTGCGGGAACATAGAGGTCGTTTGAGTCTGCCTTAATATCAAGATAAATTCCTTCCCCATTCATTCTGAAAACCATATCCGGACTTGCTTCTAACAATGCAGTGGCACGGGTTTCACTCCTTTTTAGTTCATTTTCAGCAGCTTTTCGCTCTGTAATATCAATCATTGTTCCAACAGATGCGGCTCTTCCTTCGTGGACAGTTGCGGCACCAAGGGCCATGGTGTCAAAAATCTCACCGTTAGAACGGATACACTTGATATCATTAATGCGTTTTAACTTTCCGGATTCCCGAAGAATAAGGTTTTCTCTGACCTGTTCTCTCTGCTCAGGTACAACAAGATCCATTGGAGACATATTATTCAGCATCTCCTCTCTGCTGTACCCAAACATTACTGTCATTGCAGGGTTTACATACTGGAAGACAAAATCTTGAATGATGTAGACTCCAACCAGCATGGAGTCCATGGTTATTTGAAATTTTTCCTCACTTTCAAGTAACGCATTCTGCTCGGCATATAGGTTTTGTTGAGCAAAGATTTTTTCAGTAAACATTGTGTTGATTTCTTTAGCCATCTTATCGAACTCATGAAATTTTAACTTCTGTCGGTCGATTGGCTTATCGGATACTAACACATCGTTAAAAAATGAAGTAATAACATCAATATCGCGGTTCATGTTCTGATTGAATTTACGCAGAAGGAGGAGAAAGAAAATGATTATAAAGAGCGTAGAAAGAGAAAAAGAGATGAGTTTTGTTTGTATTTGCTGGGTAAGGTGCTCTTGCATTGTGGCGATCTCAGTTTCAACGTCATCAAGATAAACACCTGCACCAACCAGCCATTGAAAGTCCTGGATTCCTAAAATAAAAGAAGTTTTAGGGGATAGTGTACCTGGAGAATTTAATTTACTTAAAGAGTAATAAATGTAATCACCATCCGAGGTGGAGGCAGCTTTATACTCCTTATCAAACAGTTCTTTAACTTTTTCAGGATTTGTATTGAAAATTTCCCACAGTTTTTTCTTTTCGGAAACCAGTTTACCATTGGAAACAAGGGCATCACCATCGAGACTATTTACGAAGATATACCCTTCTTTGCCAAATCGTATACGACTGATATTTGAGAGAAGGCGTTGTTTAATACTTGCTTCGATGTCATCAATGTAGAGTCCGGCTCCGACAAAACAGTTCAGAGGTTCGATAAATTTTACAAATGAAAATTTCTCAAAATTGTCTCCGGTGGCCCCCGGTTTAGTCCAGTGATAGTGGTAAAAACCTTCTCCACTCTGTCTGGCAATCTCAATCATATCTCTTATAACAAATTTCCCCTGAGTATCCTGTAAGTTGAGAAGATTTTTCCCTTCAATTTCCGGTTTGTCGGCAAAAAGTAATTCGGTGCCATCGAGACTTGTCATAAAATAGTAGCCTTTCCCTTTCTCGAACCGGATGGGGCGTAAGGCGTCTTTGATCATAGCAACTATTGCACTGTTGTCAGTTGCAGTTCTGTTTTGTTGATAGATGTGTTGGGCAATGTTCCATGCTTCGTATACACGTAATTTAAGCGTGTTTTTTATAAGTTTTTCACTCTGTGCTTTTTCGTGGGAGATCACTTCTGCTACGCGCAGAACCTCCTGTTTAATTATTTTTTTCTGATTGTTTATAAAGTCGGAGCGGAGTTTTTCGGAATGAAAGTTGAAATCACGATAGGAACTGACAACATCTATCGCAACAATACTTATTGCAACACCAAGAATAAGAAATATTCCAGAGATTTTGGTAAGTTTTTTGAAGTGAAATTTTTGACCCATTCCTGTATGTCCGGTTTGGCGTATGTTATTTTGACAAAATAAAACATGAAATGCTTACATCAGTGTATTAAAACAGGCTGGTGAAAGTCAACGCTATTTTTTTGCAGGTTCATTTTTCTGTGTGTATTGTATGAATTTAATATTATTTGAGAAAGAAGAGGTGACAGACCATCATGTTCTGCTGCTGGATCATCGGGCCAAGCATATAGTTAAGGTTTTGCACAGTGACGTGGGAGATATTGTTCGTGTTGGTATGGTAGGTGGAGCCATAGGTACCGGAGAAATAGTAAGGCTTGAAAAAAAATATCCATTTGCTGCAGATCTTTGCGTAAAATTAACAAATAATGCGGTAACGCATCCTGCCATTGATTTACTTCTTGCCCTGCCAAGGCCAATAATGCTGAAAAGAATATTCAGTCAGGCGACAGCTCTTGGTGTTGGAAAAATTTTTATAACTAATGCAAATAGAGTAGAAAAGAGTTTCTGGGAATCAGGGATTTTAGATCCGATTGAGTATCGGCCGCATCTGATTCAGGGGCTGGAACAGGCCATCGATACACGCTTACCTGAAATAATTATTTCACGTCATTTTCGCTCATTTGCTGAAGAAAAACTAAGGGGAATTGCAGGAGACTACAGTCATCTTTTACTTGCACACCCAAAAGCTGATAAAAGTCTCTCAACTTGTCTGCAGGGGAAAAGGGGGAGAGTGCTTTATGCAATTGGTCCCGAAGGCGGGTGGGTTGATTTTGAGCTTGAAAAGCTTCAACAATCTGGGATGCGGGTATTCTCAATTGGTGCAAGAATATTAAAAGTGGATACAGCAGTTATCGCTATTCACAGCAGAATAACGCAAGAGTTAGAACGGTAGTGGGGGGGGGCATAAATTGCATTTTGACCCTATTTGTGTTATGCTATTTAGTTAAATTGTTTACAGGTAAGTTGCTGTAACAATAAGATTCCGGATCGAGTCCGGAATGACGGACTTGACGTATTGTATCTTTTTACGCCGCCATCAAAATTGATGAATTCGTAAAAAGCCAAAACCAGAGATGGATTTGTAAAAAACTTCATATTCAAGGCGCGTAAAATTCACATAATTTCGGCGTACTAAGGTACGTCGTAATTGTTTTAATTTTACAGCAACGAAGAAGATGGAGAATTTTTACGAATCCATCAAATTTAGGAAGCGAAGTGGAAAATTGGGACAAAACAGAGCGACGGAAACCTGTACGTGAGAGACGGGAAGATACAGAACGACGTTTTGCCGTTGAACGCCGCTTTGATTTTCGAGAAGCGGATCCTCCTGCCCGTCGTTCTATAAAGGCCTGGATGCGTTCACTTACCCATGCCCGTTTGGGTGTTGATCGTCGAAAAGGAATTGAACGCAGGATTGTTGATCGTCGAAGTGAAGAGTTACGTTCACTGCTTACTCCTGAAGAGATTGCAGATCTCCTCAGGTAGTTGTGAATGCCTTTTTTTGTTTGAGTCGTACTAGAATCCCTTCCCCTGCATAAATAAACAATCCACACCAGACCAGAGCAAACCCCACCATCTGTTTTTGGGGAAATGGTTCTCCGTATATAAATATGCCAATACAGAGTTGCAGTGTTGGCCCCAGGTATTGCACAATGCCAATGGCCGAAAGTGGCATTTTATGCACCGCAAAGCCAAAGAGTATAAGAGGAAGCGATGTCATAATCCCGGTTCCTGCGAGCAACAGTCGGCCTGTGGTGTCCTGACTTACAAAATCTGATTGTCCCTGTGATGCAAGATATATCAGGATACCAAGGGCAGGAATCGAAAGCAGGGAAGTTTCAAGACACAACCCTTCAACTGATGGAAGCGGTGATATTTTTCTGAGCAGTCCGTAAAATGCGAAGCTGAATGCAAGGAAAAGTGAAATCCAGGGGAATTGCCCGTAAAAAAAGGTGAGATAACATACGCCGATAAAGGCAAAAAAAACTGCCAGCCACTGTCCCCGTCGTAATCTCTCCTGTAAGAATAGTAAGCCAAGGAGGATATTAACAAGTGGGTTTATGTAATAGCCAAGGCTTGCTTCTATGATGAAATCGTTACTTACTGCCCAGATATAAACCACCCAGTTTCCTGAAATTAGAATCGAGGTGAGTATTACTGGCAACATCACTTTTCTGTCTTTTAAAAGAGGAAAGAGTTTCCCTGCTTTGTTACTTATAAAAAGAAGAACAAGGGTAGCAACAACAGACCAGACTATTCGGTGACACAGAATTTCAACAGGTGAAGCCGGGGCAAGGGCTTTTAGATATAAAGGGAGTAATCCCCAGAGTGTGAATGCGGCCACTGCTGCGAGTAGACCTTTGCTGCTGTCCTGCATTGTTACATTTATTCCTGTTTAGGTGGTGGCGGCCAGACATAAACTCCGTTTACAACGGGAGGCAGAATGGAAGAACCTCGATTCACTGTTGGCGGTCTTAAGTTTGTTGCACCGCACCAGTCATGGTCTCGTGTTCCACCGGAATAGGGTACCGCAAGTTCTTCGTTAAGGAGAATAGTTGCCAGATCTTTTCCGTCAAATTCTATATCAGCAAGAATCCTGAAATATTTTCCTCTTCCTGTCCGGTGAAGGTTGATCACCTTAGCATCCTTTAAAAGAGAATGAACCCTGTTTTTTGCAAGCAATGCGGCTTTTTTTTCCTGTTCGCATTTACTCTTTTTTAATTCAGGTGTATCGACCCCGAGTAGACGAATAACCATATTTTTGCCGATTATTGCAGGGGTGTCAGGAATATCAAAAGTAATCGAATCCCCGTCGAAATTATCAATATATTTTACGTTCAAATAGCTGGTAGAGCTTTTGGCAAAGATAGATGCAGGCGAGACGAATACCACAAGAGAAATGAAAAGGAGGCATAAAAATTTACTCACCAGTAATAAACCATTTCGATTTTGAAAAAATCATCTTTTGCCATGGCAAATGCAGGATCTTCGAAATCCATGTCCACAAAAAATGATGCGTCAACATTGAGCCGTATGGAGTCGCCAAAACGTCGACTGGCTTCCATGGCAATAATAGTGGACCCTGAATCCAGATCACGAATAAGTCCAAACAAAACAGTGGAGTCAGCCATATCGTTTACAGCCAGACGAACCCCACCCATAATGTCATTTTCATATATGGTGGGCAGCCAGCCGTTATCACGATCATCGTAAACATATTCTCCAATCAGCCCAATATCCATCATTGTCTCAGCGATACCAGTGAAAGTATATTCAAAACCAAATGTTGTTGCAGCGTAAGATCTGCTTTGTCCTGTGCGGTAATACGCTTCGCTTTTTAGCAGCCATTCACCAGCGGTCATTTGCACATCAAGACCGGTTTGGCCTATCTGCTCGTAGTAGGGGTAGAGGCTGGGAATGTTTGAAGTCTTATCAAGTGAGAGCAATAAAACAGGATCTCTGGCTGTACCTTTGAAATAATAAAGCCCTACATCCGCATTGGCGAAATTAGTGGAGTATCGAAATGCAAAATCAAAATGGCTCTGCTCGCTGCTGCTTTCGTATTGGGTGAGGTTTGTGTCTACAGGAAGAGATGTCCGGAATCTGCCATTGGCTCCCGGAAAGGTTCGTTCGCGAAACCAGGGCAAGGCAAAAGCTTCTACCACACCCCAATCCTTGGGAACTGTGAGGTGGATCATGGGCTGGCCAAGCTTTTCTTCGCCATCAAGGGCGTCAACCTGATCTGTTTGATTGATGATATCAACCAGATGAACGAATTCTGTGGCTCCCCAGAATACACGGCCAAGGCCTGCGGTTATCTCAAAACTATTTGTGTAATAGAGAAATTCAGCTTGTCGCAAATCTCCGTGGCTGCGTTCCTTGTCCTGACTGTCCAAACGATAAAATGCGTCAATTGTAAGGCTCAGGTTATTCTCAAATTCATGGTACAATTCAACAGTGGCAGCAACTGATGCGGATTGGTTTTCCTGAGACTGCCAGGCAGGGTCACTAAGGAATAGAAAACCTTCAAGAGAAACATTACCATTGATTTCAACAGATTTGGCTTGATGGCATACAAGAG
>JAOZLM010000049.1:7429-10999 GCA_029934815.1 Desulfocapsa sp.
TTTGGCTTGATGGCATACAAGAGAATTTAAGAAAAGAAAAAAGAATAAGAAGCTGGCAATAAATAATGAAAATTTATACCCTTCCTTTGATGTTGTCATCTTATACGCTTCAAGCTTGTAGAGGTGAAATCATTATCGGTGAGACCAGTTTGGAAAGCATAATTAGTCCAGACAAGGCTGGTTGATTTTCCGGTCTGGTGATTCACCATCTCCATGGAATCTGCACGCCAGTATTTGCCAATATATTGCTGGTATCCATTGATGGTTAAGGTTTTTAACAAGCTCTCTTTTCGGTCATAGTAATCAACTTTTAACACACGATATTCGGCCTTATCCATCCATGTGATACTTTTTGTGTAACCGGAGTTTTTTTTGTCAACGGGATAGGATGCACCAACAAAGCAGAGTTCACCGTTATACTCTTCTTCACGGAGATGCTTATAGGTGTATTTCTCGACTTCCTGGCTGGCAATATCTTCATAAGCAAATTCGCTGCCCATAAAAGAACCTGATTTGTTACGTGAGTTGATACGTTTCACACGCTTTAAGGCTGGCAGGTAGAGCCATTGCTCATCATCTCCTGTCTTGTGTGAGAAACTTAAGAAGGCGGTTCCTTTCACATCCCTTGGTGTATCGAAAATGGAGAGGCTTTTATCTCCATCTCTTGCCACTTCCAGGGTTTTACTACGAATTTTCCGTTGGGATTCTTTGCCATGTTTGTTTTTAAGAGTCATGGTCATATCTGCTTGGTAGTCACCAAAACCAGTATCCCGTCTTTCAGCTTCAATGGTTATTGCAAGTCCTTTTTCTTCTGCAGTTTCTGCTTGTACAGATAAGGCAGCTAGTAACAGCATGGAGGTGAAGAAGAGAAGTTGAGAAAAGAGACGAATGGAAAAAGAAATCATTTGGAACCCTCTAGTTTAAGAAGCAGTGTTGGCAGAAAGAAGAAATCAAGAATCAGGGCAAAGACAATGGTTAAGGTTGTCATGGAACCCATGTGGGAGTTAATCTGAAATCCTGAAAAAGCAAGAACAGTAAAGCCACCCACAAGAGCCAGGGTGGTTACCCAGATAGCAGTCCCAACAGTGGTAAACGCATAACGGACAGCATCTTCCGCATTCATTCCATGCTCGTTTCTGGCACGCTGATATTTGGATAAAAAATGAACCGTATCGTCAACAACAATACCAAGTGTCATGGCAATCATCACAGATACAGCAAGACCAACCTGTCCTACTACAAGGCCCCAGACACCAAAAGCCATAAGGGCTGGAGTAAGATTTGGCAGAAGCGATAACAAGCCGAGTTTCAGATCACGAAGCGCTGCAATCATTATCAGTGAAATTAGGATAAGGGCTATAACCGAACCTTTTAACATTGAACGAATATTTCTTTCGGAAATATAGGAAAAAATGATTGAAAGCCCGGAACCAAAGGTATTCATGGCAGGAGAGTGGACTTCAAGCCAGGCACGGCCTCTGCGTTCAAGGGATAATACACCGGCAGTACCGATATTAGGAGTTGAAACAGTCAGTCTTGTGGAAGATTTATCCACGTTAATACGGTTGTTGAGATCCAGGCCGAATGGGAGATTCATCTCATAAAGAAGTAAGTATTGTGCTGCCAGATTTCTCTCCTTCGGGATTTGGTAAAAAGCTGGATCATCACCATGCATATTCTGGTTAAGACGTTTCATTATATCAGTGATGGAATAGACGTGTCGTACCTCAGGCTGCTCTCGAAACCAGTTGGCAAAATCTTCGACGGTTTGCAAATATTTGGGGTCGTTGATTCCACCTTCTTCACCTGCATTCAAATCCCAGTCAATAATCTCAAGTCCTGCCAGATGCTCTGCCGAAATGTCAGAGGCAATCCTGAAATCGTAACTATGATCAAAGTATTTGATAAAGTCATCGTTTAAATGGATTTTGGCAATTCCACTGCTGGTAAACAGGATTGCTGCAAGCATAGTCCAGAAGATTGGGGTGCGTCGTTTGATAACAAAGTTCGCCAGAAGAGTAAAAGGTCTGTTAGCTTTTAGATCCTTTTCCTGTTTTGTAACTTTTATTGGCAAGATTGCCATAAGTGCAGGCATAAAGAAGACTGAATAGATAAAAGCGGCGAGAACTCCTAAAGCTACAATATTCCCAAGATCTCTAAAAGGTGGCGCGTCTGAAAAGTTCATGGTCATAAAACCAATGGCAGTGGATATACTTGTTATTAAGACCGGTTGCAGATTAGTACGGATGGAGTCACGAATGGCTTCTTTTTTGTCTGTGCCAATACGCATTTGGTAAAAAACGGTTACCAGAATATGGATGGAGTCTGCAACGGCTAGAGTCAGAATAATAACTGGTGCGTTAGCAGAGGCCGGGGTGAGCACAATACCAAGCCATCCTGCGATACCAAGACCAGTAATTGTAGACAGAATAATGACTGTAAGTGTCGCAAATGTGGCAAAAACAGAACGAAGAGAAAGCAGAATAAGAAGGAGCAGGAAGCCAAACATAATAGGAATAAGAGCTTTCATATCCCGTTCAGGTGCCTCACCAAAGGCAACATCAATCATCACACCACCGGTGAGGTAAATATCCAGAAAAGGATATTTGCTTTCCATAAGCTCTTTTAAATCAAGAGCAGCCTTGTTTATTTTTTTTATGTCGTAACTTTTTTGGTCATTCGGTTTTATGATATTAATATTAACTGCAGTTACACTTCCTTTTTTATCAACAAGACTATGCAGGAGCATAGGTTCTGTAGTCGCAATTTGCTTGATGGTTGCAATGTCTGCATCACTCAAGGACTCGGCATCCCGAATTAAGTCAGCAACCATCAGGTCATCTTCAAATGCCTGTGTGTGTTGATAGTTACTTAAGGAATCAACACGGCTGGAATAGGGGATTTTCCAACCTTCATTTGTTAAAAACTCAAGTGCTGCTAAAGACTTTTTCTCAAAAATAGTACCGGATTTTGGGATTAGGATATAAAAAACATTTTCAACTTGGGTGTACGTTTTTTCCAGCTCTTCAAGAGCTTGTAGCTGTGGGTTATCTTTGGAAAAAAACATACGTGAATCATTTGAAAAAGTAAGGAACTGCATGCCGCTGGCAGCAAACATTGAAAAGCAAAACAGGCCAATGGCCAGGAACCAGCGATATTTGACAACTAAGACTCCAATCCAGTTTTCTATCTTTTGCATAGTGATTCACGGGGATGTCTGGTGATTGCTGTGAGAAGAATACCAACCACATTAAAGCAGGCAGTTTTGTGTTTTTTCAGGAGGCAGATATCAAAAAAGAGGGGTGTACGAAACATCACAGTTGCTGATTTAAAAATTGATGGCAGGATTTTGTCTCGGACAATTGATAAAATCATTCAAATGAATGTAGCAGGAGAATAGCGAGCAAACAAGTAAATATTTTCCTGTTAAAAAAGAGTGTTACTGATATGGCCGCTAATAAAGCGTTTGTATCTGATAATTGCTCATTTATCCCCTTCCAAAACCGTCATAAAAACAGTAAAGAGACTGTACATACATAATTCCTGAAGAGTTGTTTAAAACAAATTCCC
>JAOZLM010000302.1 GCA_029934815.1 Desulfocapsa sp.
TCATAACTGCTTATCCAAATGCTGCCATCAGCTCTGCTTCTGCTACTTTTTGTCCGTCTACATTCGCAGTTGCGCCCAGTTTCCAGATGCCTCGTTTTATTTTTATAACTTCTACCCGATAAATTATCTGATCTCCCGGCCCCACAGGTTTACGAAAACGGGCTTTATCGATTCCTGCAAAATAGAGCAATTTGCTTCCGATATTTTCAGGTTGGGAATAGAAGGCTAGAATTCCACCGGCTTGCGCCATCCCTTCCAGCATCAAAACTCCTGGCATAACCGGCTTTGTCGGGAAATGTCCCTGAAAAAAAGGCTCATTTATAGTTACATTTTTTAACGCTTCCACACTATTGTTCACATCGACCGACAACACCCTGTCAATCATCACAAAAGGGTATCTGTGGGGCAGTAAACGTAAAATCTCGTTAATATCAATATTGTCAGGTATAATTGCATCACTCATTTTTCAGCTCTCTTGTTTTTCCTGTAACTGTGCAAGTTCTTTTTTTAGTTTACGTAAATCACGTCTCATGTCAGGCAGTTTACCGTACTGTATTGCAGCCCGCACATAGGTTTTCATGGGTATAGCGGGAGATCCACCCACTGTTGCGCCTGCTTTCTGCTTATTGTGTACTCCACTCTGAGCTGCAACCATCACACCATCTTCCAGGGTGATATGACCAGTAACGCCCACCTGCCCGCCAAGCACGACATTGCGACCAAGTGTAGTAGAACCGGAGATACCCACCTGGGAAACAATCAAACAGTTTTCGCCGAGTTCCACATTATGGGCAATCTGCACCAGGTTATCAATTTTTGATCCCGACTTAATATGCGTGACTCCATAAGCAGCCCTGTCGATACAGGTATTGGCACCAATTTCCACATCGTCATCAATCTGCACAATACCGACCTGGGGACGTTTTGTGTGAAACCCTCTGTTGTCGGTGGCGTATCCGTAGCCATCACTCCCTATCACAGTACCGGAATGGATAATAACCCGGCATCCTATTTTGCACCGTTCACCAATAGTGACATTGGCTTTTAGCACAGTATCATCACCAATATCTGCATCATCTCCGACAACAACTCCGGATTCAATACGTACCCGTTCGCCTATTGTTACCCGCTCACCGATACAGGCCATTGGTGCCACAGTAATTTGTTCAGGAACTATTGTACTGTCAGCAATCCAGGCACGTTCGTGAACACCTTTGGCAACAAAATCTTCTTCCAGGAGCAGGTTGTGGATTTGGGCAGAGGCAAGATAAGGGTTGAGAACTCTGATTACCGGAACAGAAGCCGTCTCAATTTCCATGGGCACTATTACAGCGCTGCCTTTGAAATCTGTGAGTTTGTCGACTTCTCCGGCCTTTACCAGAAAACTGATATCACCGGTAGTTGCTGTTTCAAGGGGAGCAAAGTTTGCAATTTGCACCTGCCCGTCACCTGCAATTTCACCCTCTACAACTTTTGCTAACTTTTCTAAGCTAAATTGTTTCTTTTCCACTCAGGCCTCGCTTAATAGAGTAAGTACTTTTTGCGTACTTCTATGAATTCGTCCAGCTCCGGCTGCCACCTTACCTCAAGTTCACTAACAGGAACCCCCGCTTCCAGACTTTTGCGCAAAGCAGAATCACCCAAAATCAAATCCATGGGTAACCGTTTAAATTCATACTCATAAGGTGGTTCTTTATATGCATACAGTTCAGGATACTCCAACATCACTGCCTGCAAAAGAGCTAGCGTTGTGCGGTATGGCAAAAATGTTTCAGCATCCGTTACATGGATCTGAAATCCTGTGCAGGATTCCTCTGCCCACTTTCCAGACGTTGGCTGGAAGACAAGGGGTCTTAAGAAACAGCCTGGCAGTTCGGTTTTAGCAAGGTGCTTCAGAATTGGATCATGTTCCCAAAACGGTGCACCAACAAACTCAAAAGGAAGCGTTGTGCCACGTCCTTCAGAGCAATTCGTTCCTTCCCATATTACCTGACCGGGATACACCAGAGCCGTTTCAGGTGTCGGCATATTAGGGGATGGCGCAACCCAGGGAAACTCCGTATCCCTAAACAACATGTCATGCGACCAGCCACTCATGGGAACAACCTGTAAATCAGCTCCGATATTGTATTCAGAATTAATCAAAAGAGCCAGTTCAGCAAATGTCATACCGTGACGCATGGGAATGGGGTACAACCCCACAAAAGATGTGCAGTCCTCCTGAAGGATATTACCTTCTACCTTGCCGCCAATGGGATTTGGCCTGTCCAACACCACAATCTGCTTACCATATTCGGCAGCAGCTTCCATGCAGTAGGCCATGGTGTAAAGGAAGGTGTATACCCTGGTTCCCACATCCACTATATCGATGAGCAAAACATCAATATGAGAAAACATGGCAGCATCCGGCTTTCTCTTCTCACCATACAAACTAAAAACAGGCAAGCCACTCACAGGATCGGTACCGTGATCAGACTCGATCATGTTATCCTGTTTTTCTGAGAAAAACCCGTGCTGTGGAGAGAAAATACAAGTTAGCTGTTCACCGTACAGATCAAAAATAACATCCCTTGAATGGCGGAGGCTGGCATCGGTTGATGCCTGATTACAGAGAAGCCCGATGCGTTTTCCTGCAAGGGAAACCTTTGAACCCTTTAGATTTTCAAGTCCAATGGAAATCATCACTCAACAGTTACACTTTTTGCAAGATTTCTTGGCTGATCCACGTCACATCCACGGCGGCTGGCTATTTCGTAAGCCAGTAACTGTGCTGGAATAGTGTAAAGAATCGGATTCAGTTCCTCGTGAACTTCCGGCAAATAAAGAATATCATCGGTGATTGTTTTTAGTTGCTCATCACCTCTGGTGCCAATCAAAATCAAACGTCCCTGTCGTGCCTTAATCTCTTGGACATTAGAGATTGATTTTTTATACACACTGTCTTTGGGAGTGAGCCCAAGGACAGGCATATCTTTATCAATAAGTGCTATTGGCCCGTGTTTCAACTCACCTGAGGCATACCCTTCAGCATGAATATAAGATATCTCTTTGAGCTTTAATGCACCTTCAAGGGCAATGGGGAAATTAAGCCCTCTGCCCACAAAGAGAAAATCCCTGCTATCGTAAAAGCTCTCTATTAACTTTTTCACTTCCTCTTGAATGGTCGGCAACTCTTCTTCGATAAGATTTGCGACACGAATCAGTTCTTTGCCAAGGAGCAGACGCTGTTCCTGTTCCATGGTTCCTTTTTTCTCAGCAAGATACAGCGTAAACAGAAAGAGAGCTGCTAATTGTGACGTAAAAGCTTTAGTGCTGGCAACACCAATTTCAGGCCCTGCATGGGTATAAACAGTTCCGTGCGCTTCACGGGTCATGGTAGAACCCACCACGTTGCAGATTATTACAATCTTCG
>JAOZLM010000050.1 GCA_029934815.1 Desulfocapsa sp.
CCGGGGAATTGCTGGATATCGACCTTGCACTTGCCAGTAAAATCAATGATTTTTCCCTCCAGGAAATTGGCACAGGGCCTGTTTCCGTCAAACTTATTCAGGCAAGCCAGAAAGAGGCTAATCGTGCCACTCAACAGATTCAACGAACCCAGCAGGTGGTCAGCATAATTATTCTGTCCTCTGCACTGCTGGCTTTTTTCGCAGTATTCAGCCTTGCCCGTCTCATGCATGCCACTGTTACCCATAAAGTTCTCAACCTGGCCAACGCTGCAGAAGAATACAGCCAAGGCAATCTGGATGTTCGTGTGCTGGTAGAAGGCGATGATGAACTGGGACGACTTGGAACAAATTTCAATTCCATGGCCGAACGCCTGAACGACCTTGTGGTAACCCTTGAAAAAATAGTTGGAGAAAGAACTACTGACCTTGAGGTGAGTGAAACATATTACCGTCAACTTTTTGATCATGGAAGTAATGCCATCGCAGTTTATGAAGTAGTTAATGATGGTGAAGATTTTATATTTAAGGACTTTAATCGTACAGGCGAAGAAATAGAAAATTTACGCAAACAAGATGTGATTGGCAAAAAAGTATGTGAAGTTTTTCCTGCATTACGGGAAAGTGGTCTGCTGGAAGTGTTCCGGGAAGTTTGGGAAACCGGCGATCCTGTTTCTTATCCCCCATTCTACTACAATGACGGACGCATAGAGGGCTGGCGACAGAACCGTATATACAAGCTTCCAACTGGTGAGATTGTAACGATGTATGACGATCTCACAGAGCAGAAACTTCGTGAGCAGGAAAAGCAGATTATGGAAAAACAGCTGCTACAGTCACAGAAAATGGAAGCCATTGGCCTTCTGGCAGGAGGAGTAGCACATGATCTGAACAACATCCTCACAGCCATTATCAGCTACCCTGAAATCTTGCTACTCCAGCTACCTGACGAAAGTCCTTTGTGTAATCCTATTTCACAGATACGGGAATCAGGCCTGCGAGCCGCAGCAGTCGTTGCCGACCTTCTCACAGTAGCTCGCGGCGTGGCCAACAAAAAAGAAACGGCAAATCTTAACATCCTGCTCACTGAATTCTTTGATTCTCCGGAATTCAGTCAGATACAGACAGATCATTCCCACATCAACTATGACCAAGACCTTGAAGATAAGCTCTCCAATATTAGTTGCTCAAATGTCCATGTGACTAAATGTATAATGAATCTGATGATTAATGCCTCGGAAGCAATCGCTGAGCCAGGTACAGTCACAGTACACTCCCGCAGTGAAGATATCCCCGCCGATCTGGCGATTAAACGTGGACTGAAACCTGGCTCCTATGTGATTTTAGGCATCAGTGATACCGGAAGTGGTATAGCAGATGATGACCTTGACCATATCTTTGAGCCTTTTTATACAAAAAAAGTAATGGGCCAAAAAAGCGGAACAGGCTTAGGGCTGTCCATTGTATGGAATACCATGCAGGATCACGATGGCGGAGTTTTGGTACACAGCAGTGAACGGGGAACACATTTTGATCTCTATTTTCCTGCAACAGATAAAGAATTCGCGAACAGCAGCGAACCGCCACCCCTTAGTGAATTACAGGGAAATGGTGAGACAATACTCATTGTTGACGATGAACCTCGCCTGTGTGAAACAACCAGTAAGCTATTGCATGAACTCGGTTATAAAACTGTTTGTAAAAAATCGGGAGAAGATGCATTCACTTACCTGCAAAACAACACTGTAGACCTGCTTCTTCTTGATATGCTAATGGATCCCGGAATGAATGGTAGACAAACGTATGAACAAATACTAACTATATATCCTGAACAAAAAGCTCTTCTTGTCAGCGGTTTTTCTAAAAATACAGAGGTCAATAAAGCACTTGCCCTTGGAGCCTGCGGCTTTATCAAAAAACCGTATTCCCTACCGGAACTGGGAGAGGCAATTCTGGAGATATTCAATCAAAAAAGTAATGGAGTTACAGCGTGACCACAGTTAAAGAACTATTTGATGAGAAAGTGCGACTCCCTTCTCCTCCAGCAATCGCCCTTAAGATTCTGGAAGCTGTTCGTGGAGAAGACAACTCATTCGATGATATTGCACAGGTAATCATGTCTGATCCATCCCTTACCATACGTGTTCTTAAAATAGCTAACTCGTCACTCTATGGACTCAGCCAACCTGTCACTTCACTTTCTCAGGCAACAGGACTGATTGGTACTGACGCTATAAAAAACATCGCCTTATCCTTTGTAATTGTACAAGAGTTCCAGAATCCCTTGCAGGGCAGTTTTGATCTGCAATATTTCTGGCGCAGAGCAGTGACAACTGCGGTTGCCGCTGATGTCATTGGAAACACTGTGAATCACAAAGATCAGGATTTATTTGTTTCAGGATTATTGCAGGACATTGGTGTACTGATTCTTTTTCTCTCACTTCCTGAAGATTATACAACTGTACTCGATAAAAAAAGAATCAGCGGGAATCGTCTCAGCACAGCAGAGACGGAACAATTCGGGAGCGATCACACTGAAATAGCATTGTATCTTGCTAACGCATGGAATCTTCCTGACTCGATTAAAATGCCTATCCGCTACTCCCACACACCTGAAGATGCGGAAGACCAATATAAGACGTCGGCGACGATACTGGACCTTGCTGACAGAGTATCTGCCATATATCATGGCTTTCGTAGTAACAGAAAACTAGAAGAAGTCCTCACCGGGCTTCATAAAAAGTGGGGACTCACTACTGATCAGGCAAATGATTTAATAGACACTATTGGAGAACGGTCTCAGGAGATTCTGGCATTATTTGAAATTGATCCAGGCGAAATCAAACCATTTTCTATTATTATGCAGGAAGCGAATGATGCTCTTGGAGAGTTAAATTTTTCTTATGAGCAGATCGTTCTGGAGCTAAAACAAGCAAAACAAAATTCCGAACAACTGGCAAAAGAACTACAGCAGGCAAACAACAACCTTAAAAAACTTGCTTACCGCGATGGGCTGACAGGCTTATACAACAGGCGATTTTTCCATAAAGTACTTGCCGCAGAACTTGAAAGATCGATCCGGTATGAGCTTCCTTTCTCTCTACTCCTGCTGGATATTGATTTTTTCAAAAAAGTGAATGACACATACGGGCACCAAACAGGAGATAAAGTACTGAAAGGAATGAGTAATATACTACTTCGGCTGGTTCGGAACTGCGACATTGCAGCTCGTTACGGCGGGGAAGAATTTACTGTAATTTTACCCGAGACAGGACCAAAGGGAGCCAAAGTGCTGGCTCAACGCCTGCGAAGAGGTATCGAACAGGAGAAAATTACAAGCAAGGATGATACTATTTCCGTGACAGTGAGTATTGGTGTGGCGGGTGCGGAACTGACTGCAAAAGATGCGACTGTGGATACTTTCATTGAGCAGAGTGACCTGGCCTTATACAGAGCCAAGAAAAATGGACGCAACATGGTTGAACTTATAACTATGTAACCCCTCTGAAACAACTATTCTGCACCACTGATCGCGCCGGACATTTGTAAAGCAATGCGGGTAGCAGCCACATCATGAACACGGATTATATCAATATCCGCGCTGTAAGCAAGAGCCGAAACCACAGCCGTTGGCAAGTCACGTTCTTCCACTGCCAAGCCGCAGATATCTTCGATAAACCGTTTTCTCGAATGTCCAAGAAGTACAGGACAGCCAAGTTTTTTAAATTCTGCAAGATGCTTAATAATGGATAGATTATGGGAGAGTTTTTTCCCAAAACCTATACCAGGATCAACAGTTATCCGTTTACGGTCTACCCCATTCTTTTCCAGCCAACTCAGACGTTCTTCAAAGAAATTATAAATTTCCTGAATAACATTATCATACTCAGGTTTTACCTGCATATCGCCGGGAGTTCCCTTCATGTGCATTATAATTACCGGGACATCCGTTTCCTGAACGAGCGTTATCATTTCAGGATCTTTACGCAACGCTGAAATATCGTTGATGATATCAGCACCTGCAGCCAGTGCCTGTCGGGCGACTTCTGCCTTGGTGGTATCTATGGAAATGGGAATTGTAAATTTGCGGCGTATTGCCAGAATTGGAGGGATAACACGTTTGAGTTCATCACTCTCAGAAACCGCCTCGGCAAAGGGGCGGGTAGACTCTCCACCAATATCGATTATATCAGCACCGGAAACAACAAAGGCTTCAGCCTGCATGCAAGCTGAAGCCTCTGAATCAAACTGACCACCATCGGAAAAAGAGTCGGGCGTAACATTAAGTATGCCCATCACCTTTGGTGAAACCGTGTTCATTCTTTTTCTACTTTATCTGTCTCTACAGTCTCCTCTGAGGATTCTTCAACAGGTTCTTCCTGCTCGCTGATCTCTTCTGCAACTGTTTCTTCAACAGTTTCAGTTTCTTCAGTATCCACCTCTTCTTCAGTCTCTGCTGCTTTTTTCTTTGCAGGAGCTTTTTTGACTTTCTTTGTCTTCACGACTTTATCTTCTTCTTTTACGGTGCGTTCATACATACCGGGACGCAACTCATCAAGAATATCCTCAATGTCTTCAAGAACTATGGTTTCTTTCTCCAGCAGTTCCTCAGCAATACGCTTTAAGATATCCAGATTTTCAGTAAGCATCCCAGTAACGCTTACATTGGCAGTTTTAATGATTTCAAATACTTCATCATCAATCTTCCGTGCAGTATCTTCACTAAAATCACGGTGCTGACCGATTTCACGACCAAGAAAAATCTGTTCCTCTTTTTTACCAAATGACATAGGTCCCAGTGTGTCACTCATTCCCCATTCACACACCATTTTTCTGGCCATCTCTGAGGCACGCTCGATATCGTTACCGGCACCAGTTGTGATTTCATCAAAAATGAGTTTTTCAGCAACACGACCACCAAAAAGAATACAGAGGGAATGTTCCAGAAACTTTTTGGAATGGGTATAACGTTCCTCAGTTGGCAGCTGCATGGTCACACCAAGCGCACGGCCACGGGGAATAATCGAAACTTTATGAATTGGGTCAGTATCAGGCAGCAGACGTGCAACCAACGCATGCCCTGCTTCATGATAGGCTGTTATTTCTTTCTCATCATCTGTAATGATCATGGAGCGACGTTCAGACCCCATCATAATCTTATCCTTTGCCTTATCGATCATATCTTTATCAATCTTTTTGGCACCTTGTCGTGCAGCCATAAGCGCTGCCTCATTAACAAGGTTTTCAAGATCAGCTCCGGTAAATCCAGGAGTTCCACGAGCTACGATCTCCATATCCACATCGTCACGCATCTTGGTTTTTTTGGCATAAATCTCTAATATTTTCTGACGTCCGCCCACATCCGGAATAGGAACAATCACCTGACGATCAAAACGACCGGGGCGCAACAAGGCAGGATCAAGGATATCAGGTCTGTTAGTGGCTGCGACAATAATCACGCCTTCATTTTCTTCAAAACCGTCCATCTCGACAAGCAACTGATTGAGTGTCTGCTCACGTTCATCATGGCCTCCTCCTAAACCAGCACCACGATGACGACCCACAGCATCTATTTCATCGATAAAAATAATACAGGGTGCATTTTTCTTGCCCTGATTAAAGAGATCACGGACACGAGAAGCACCAACGCCTACAAACATTTCCACAAAATCTGAACCAGAAATAGTGAAAAATGGCACATCAGCCTCACCGGCGATAGCTTTTGCCAGCAGCGTTTTTCCAGTTCCAGGAGATCCGGCAAGCAGTACCCCTTTTGGAATACGACCACCAAGTGTGGTAAATTTTTGAGGATCTCTTAAAAAGTCTACAATCTCCTCAAGTTCTTCTTTAGCTTCGTCAATTCCGGCAACATCTGCGAATGTTTTCTTATTCTCTCCCTGTTCCATAAGCTTGGCTTTATTTTTACCAAAACCCATGGCTCCACCTTTTCCACCACCCATCTGCATCTGGCGCATAAAAAATACCCAGACACCAATAAGCAACAACATAGGAAACCAGGAAACAAAAATAGACATCAGAAAGGAGTCTTTCTGCACTTCTTTCACAGAAATATCTACGCCATTCTGGCGAAGAATGGAGATCATTTCATCATCATTTACCGGATACACAGCACGAAAAGCCTGTCCATCCTGCATTTTCCCGGAAACGATATCTCCTGAGATCTGTACTGTTGAAATATTATTTCGCTCCACCGCATCCACAAACTGACTGTAGGTCAGTGACGTGGACTGCCCCTGGGGCTGGTTGAAAAGATTAAAGAGCAGGATCATGGAAAGACCAATCACCAGCCACATGGAAAGATTTTTATAAAATGTATTCAAAGAGTACTCCGTATATTCTCTTTTTAGTTTTCTTGAAACTGCCTGCTGATAACTAAAAAAGCTATCAGCTTTCTACAGTAAGTAGACTAAGCACATCTGTCGAGGTGCGGTAAGCTTTTTTTTCAAACTAGATTTTTCTGGTAAAATATTGCACAGGTGCCACTTCTATTTCATTATTCTGCATTGCCTCCATGGCAGTAACCATGGCAACAGCTCCTGTAGCAGTCGTTGAATAAGGCATATGCAACTCAAGCGCTGCACGACGAATAGTATATGAATCATCCGTTGTCCGGCGTCCCATTGAAGTATTCACCACCCAGCAAACTTCATCATCCTGCATTTTATCAAGGATATGCGGTCTGCCCTGGGAGATTTTATTGACTTGTGTACACGCAACATCATTCTCTTGCAGAAAAGCTGCAGTACCGGTAGTGGCAACAATTGCAAAACCCATCTCAGTAAGTTTCTTTGCGGGTGCAATCATGGTTTGTTTATCACTGTCCCGAATACTGATAAAAACAGTTCCTGATTCAGGAATTGTGGAACCTGCTGCAAGCTGTCCTTTGGCAAGGGCAAGGCCAAGGTTATCATCAATACCCATTACTTCACCGGTGGACTTCATTTCAGGCCCAAGCAGTGTATCTACATTATCAAATCGATCAAATGGGAAAACAGCTTCTTTTACCGCCCAGTGTTTAATTACAACTTCTTTGGTTAGACCCAGATCCTTTAAGGTCTTGCCCATCATGATTTTGGTGGCAATCTTGGCAAGTGGTACGCCTGTTGCTTTGGAGACAAACGGAACAGTACGGGACGCTCGGGGATTCACTTCAAGGATGTATAAATCATCCCCTTTCACAGCAAACTGTACATTCATAAGCCCGATAACGCCAAGCTCAAGAGCCATGGATCTACTTGCCTCTTTGATTTCTTCTATCATGGAAGAAGACAACGTGTGGGGCGGTAAGACACAGGCTGAATCACCGGAATGAATCCCTGCTTCTTCAATGTGCTGCATGATTCCACCGATAATGGTGTTTTCACCATCACAGAGAGCGTCCACATCCACTTCAATGGCATCTTTTAAGAATTTATCAAGCAGTACCGGATGTTTTGCACCTGCAATGCCCGGAAGCGCCATAAACGCTCGAACTTCATCATCGCTATACACAATGCGCATATCACGTCCGCCAAGCACGTAAGATGGGCGAACCACAACCGGATAGCCGATTTTCGCAGCTACTTCAAGGGCTTCCTGCAAATTGTTTACAGTATCATTCTCAGGTTGACGGAGGCCAAGCTTCTGTAAAAACTGCTGGAAACGTTTTCTATCTTCTGCACGATCAATGGCGTCAGGTGGAGTACCGACGATTGGTACTCCTTGCTCTTCAAGGGCAACAGCCAGATTCAACGGAGTCTGTCCGCCAAACTGAACGATAACTCCGTCCGGTTTTTCAAGATCGATAATTCCCATGACATCTTCAAAGGTCAGAGGCTCGAAGTAGAGTTTATCTGAGGTATCGTAATCGGTAGAAACGGTTTCTGGATTGGAATTGACCATGATGGATTCAATGCCAATCTCAGCAAGGGCAAATGATGCATGTACACAACAGTAATCAAATTCAATTCCCTGCCCTATACGGTTTGGCCCACCACCAAGGATAATAATTTTCTTTTTATCAGTGGCAGATGCTTCATTTTCCTGTTCATAGGTAGAATAGTAATACGGCGTATAAGACTCAAATTCGGCAGAACAGGTATCAACCAGCTTATAAACCGGTTCCACGTGGAGTTTTTTGCGTAAATCACGAACATCTTTCATGGATGTGCCGGTAAGATAGGCCAGTTGGTGATCAGAAAAACCGTACTCTTTGCAGCTTCGGAGAAAATCAGCAGTCAGTCCCTGAAAACCCTGTTCGCTAATCACTACCTCTTTTTCTACAATCTGTTTAAAGTTGTAAAGGAACCAGGGGTCAATCGATGTAAGCTCAAACAAATGGTCAATGGACATTTCACGTTTCAATGCCTCATAGAGATACGATACTCGTTTGGAGTTTGGCTGCCTGAGCTTTGCTTCAAGATCTTCTTGATCAACATCATCAAGCATTTCTTTTCCATCGCCACCGAAACCGAAACGTCCGGTTTCAAGGGAACGCATGCCTTTCTGAAAAGCTTCTTTAAAGGTACGTCCGATGGCCATAGTCTCACCAACTGATTTCATAGCTGTGCTCAGCTCATCTTTGGCTTCGGGGAATTTTTCAAAAGTCCAGCGAGGAATCTTCACCACACAATAATCAATGGTGGGTTCAAAGGAAGCATAGGTCTCCTGAGTAATATCATTTTTGATCTCGTCAAGAGTAAAACCAACGGCCAGCTTTGCGGCAATTTTAGCAATGGGGAATCCGGTGGCCTTTGAAGCAAGAGCCGAGCTCCTTGAAACACGAGGATTCATCTCAATAACCATCAACTCCCCGTCTTTAGGATTGACAGCAAACTGTACATTGGAGCCGCCGGTTTCCACGCCAATTTCACGAATAATGGCAATTGCAGCATCCCGCATGTCCTGATATTCACGATCAGTCAGCGTTTGGATGGGGGCAACGGTAATGGAATCACCGGTATGGACACCCATGGCATCAATATTCTCAATGGAGCAGATAATAACAACATTATCCTTGGAATCCCGCATCAACTCGAGCTCATACTCTTTCCAGCCAAGCAGACTGCGTTCGAGCATAATCTCAGTGGTCATGGAAAGATCGAGGCCGGAGGTGCATAACTCTTCAAGTTCCTGCCGGTTGTACGCTACTCCACCACCTGTTCCACCAAGGGTGAAACTCGGGCGAACGATTACCGGAAAACCGATATCATCACCTGCTGTCATTGCATCTTCAATGGTACGAACAATGGCAGATTTTGGAATATTAAGGTTGATAGCCTCCATGGCTGCCTTAAATTCTTCTCTTCCTTCCGCTTTTTTAATGACACTAATATCAGCTGCCAGCATCTCCACATTGTACTTCTCAAGTACACCGGCTTCTGCCAATTTAATGGCTGTATTCAGGGCTGTCTGGCCGCCAAGAGTCGGCAGCAGTGCATCCGGACGTTCTTTTTCGATTACCTTTGTCACCATTTCAGGAGTAATTGGCTCGATATAGGTATGATCGGCAAGCTCCGGATCGGTCATAATTGTGGCCGGATTGGAGTTGATAAGCACAACTTCAAAGCCTTCTTCTTTCAGCGCTTTTACTGCCTGCGCTCCGGAGTAGTCAAATTCACAGGCCTGACTGATAATGATTGGACCGGAACCGATGATAAGGATCTTTTTTATGTCTGTTCGTTTTGGCATAAGAGAAGGTAGTGTTCAGTTTTTCGGGATTTGGAGTTTTCAGCCTGCTGGGCAAAACTGTTGTTAGCCGGCATTTTTCATCATATCGATAAAGCGATCAAACAGATACATTGCATCATGAGGGCCTGGAGCATGTTCAGGGTGATACTGGACTGAGAAAGCCGGATGCTTTTTATGGCGCATGCCTTCAACAGAATCATCATTGAGATTTATGTGGGTAAGCTCGACCTCATCTGGATTTAAGCTGTCCATATCCACACAAAAGCCATGATTCTGGGAGGTAATTTCCACTTTCCCGGTACTGAGATCTTTTACAGGCTGATTACCGCCACGGTGGCCGAATTTCAGTTTGAATGTTTTCCCGCCATAGGCAAGTCCCATAATCTGATGGCCAAGGCAGATACCAAACATCGGCTTTTTGCCAAGGAGTGCACGAACTGTTTCAACCACTCCGGGAACACCTTCAGGATCACCAGGACCATTTGATAAAAAGATCCCGTCCGGCTGCATGGCAAGGACGGTTTCGGCATCAGTGGATGCTGGCACGACCTGTACCTGGCATCCTTTTTCAGTAAAAATTCGGGATTGGTTATATTTAAGACCGAAATCAAAGGCCACTATTTTAAGAGGATTATCCATTCCGGATTGGGCAGTTGAAAAATCTGAGCCTGGAACAACCTTATTATCAGCCCAGCCGTAAGGTTCTTTACAGCTCACCCGACTTACCATATCCTGCCCAACAAGCCCTGACCAGTTGCGTGCTTTTTTCTGTAATGAGTCAGGATCAAGATCGGTGGTGGAGATAACGCCTTTCATAGCACCTTTGGTACGGATATGCTTTACCAGTGCGCGGGTATCAAATCCTTCCACCCCCAGCACATCATATTCCTGTAAAAACGCTGCAAGTGTCTGCTCGGAGCGAAAATTGGAAGGATATGCATTGTATTCCTTCATCAGAAAAGCCCTTGGATGAACAGATGCGGATTCCATATCTTCTTTGTTCACACCATAATTACCGATCAGAGGATAAGTCATGGTAACAATCTGCCCTGTATAGGACGGATCGGTAAGAATTTCCTGATATCCGCTCATGGAGGTATTGAAGACAATTTCACCAACAGCTTCGCCAGCTCCGGTGAAAGAACGGCCTTCAAATGTGGTTCCATCTTCAAGGACTATCAATGCTTTCATAAAGTTCCCTTATTGATGGCGTCGTAAAAATTCTTCATCTTCTTCGTCACTTCAAATTTGCTGTCGTT
>JAOZLM010000303.1 GCA_029934815.1 Desulfocapsa sp.
TTCATATAGGTAGAAATACCTATTTGAGTATGATTTATTGAAATAAATCAAAAATGATGGCGTCGTAAAAAGATACAACACGTCAAGTCCGTCATTCCGGACTCGATCCGGAATCTTGTTATGACAGCAACTTATAGATTCCGGATCAAGTGCGGAGTGAACTGTGCTTAAAGGCAAGTTTTTATAAAGCTGTTTTCACTTAATAAGGGGAAACAAGCTTCGTATTTTTTAGTGCTATGCCAAATTAGAACTAAATGGTTTTTGATGTTTTATCACACCAAAAACTTGTCTCAATAATTTATGAGCAATAGCAACTTTTATAACTTTTTCTGGTTTCCCTTTTTTATGCATTTTTTCGTAAACGGAAACACATTGCGGGTTACACGTTTTTGCGGTCCAACTGCACATATACAGCAGAGATCGTAAACGACCATTACCTACTTTAGTTATGTGTCCTTTGCCTTTAACACTGGTGCCAGACTCGTAAGTACGGGGGCTCATACCGATATAGCTAAGGAACTTTTTAACATTATCAAATTTGGTAAAGTTGCTGGTTTGACATATTAACATTACCGACGTTTTAGGGCCTACTCCAGGAATACTACGGAGAAGATCATAGCTCTCCTGGTAATGTTTTTTGATTAACTTTTGCATGTGTTCATCGAGCTGATGCAGTGCCGTTTTTAATTGTTTTATGGTGTTGTTTACGATCCGTTTCACCTCGCTATTAACAACATCCAGCTGAGCCAGTGCTTCATGAGTGTTTGTTATTGCTGTTAGTTCTTTATTTAGCCGCCGGGACAAACTGTCACATTGCTGAAGCTCCTGGATCTCGACGGGTTGAGGCTGCCATAATGTGACTTTTTGAGCCACTATAGTAGTACCATATTCATAGATTATCCTAGCGTCCGCTTTGTCTGTTTTGTGGCGCTGAAGATGCATCTGTGAAAATCGTTTAATTTTAAGAGGATTTTCAACAACCACTTGTATTCCATGATTATATAGCCATAGCGTTAAGGGCAGGTGATATGTACTGGTTGCTTCCATTACACATACAGCACCTTCAGGTATGGCATTGGCCAGCTGACGATATCCTTTGGGGTTCTGATTTATTCGTTGCTGTACAAATTGACCTTTAGCGTCTAAAAAACATACATCAAAAAATGATTTGGATATATCAACACCGACAAACGCAAACGCTTTACAATTGTTCATATTTTATTACCATCTATCCTAAATGTAGGCTTTATGCCTAATGAACTGTCCTGTATAATAAAACAATAAAGCCAGGTGCTAACATTCTGGAGAGCATATAATGAATCCATTAATGACAAGCTATAGCGTGTCCTGGCTTCCTTTTTCCTAGTGACTTATTGTACCGATAAGATAGAAAAAAGGCTCTTCGTTAAGCATAGGATGACAGCGTTGGAGCTTTTTACGAGTTTGTCTAAATTTGATGGACTCGTAAAAAGTTAAAAGTCGTTAAGTTACTAATAAAACGAGATAAAAAACATTTTAATCTTGCAATACAAGACATCTTGCGGTAATGTTTTCCTGTAAAAATAACACCATAAGAGAGGAGTACATGGTCCACGTTAAAAACCACAAGCAGGGCTACATTTCCGATCCCTGGAGTCATCTCGACCCCAAGAGACGTCAATTGCTCGCCAAGTCATGGTCAGGGTTGTTTCAGGAAGAGATTCTCCCTTACTTGCCTGTGGCATCTCTGCAGTCACATTATCATGATTGGAATGGACGTCTAACAAAAGAACATCATTCCATGATCGGCATGATGATTCTTCAACAGATGCACGACTTAACCGATGAAGAGGATATCGAACAATTATGTTTCAATATCCAGTGGCACTATGCATTAAATATCACATCACCTATTGATGCTGCTTCATCTGTAAGCGGCAAATCCATCTGGTCAATTCGTGATAAGCTTTCCACAGAACAAGCTTATAACGATATCTTTACTTCCACCTTGAAGAGATTGGCTGAATTGTTTGAGGTCGATTTTAGCAAGCAACGCATCGAGTCTGTTCGTGTACAGTTCAATATGCGCCATCTCGGCAGAATAGGTCTTTTTGTCAAGACGATCAAAAACTTCCTCAACAATCTAAAACGGCAACATGCTGGCCTGTTCGAAAAACTGAATAAAGAGCTCATTAAACGCTATTTGAGCAAAAACACAGAATCCCTTTTCGCTTCAGTCAAACCTTCTGATTCCAGTCACACTCTTGATCAGCTGGCTACAGACGTACATGCCCTTACTGCCCGGTTTTCTCAGATATCAGCTGTTGAAAATATGAGTACCTTGAAGCAACTCGTCAGATTGTTCAAAGAACAATGTATTGTTGAAAAAAGTGATGCCTCATCCGAACCCAAAGCAATTGCCAGACCCAATAAAGATGTTCCTTCAGATTCTCTTCAAAACCCTTCCGATCCAGATGCCGGTTATAGCAGCCACAAAGGAAAGGGTTACCAGGTACAGGTCGCTGAGAACTACACCGAATCCACTGACTCTGGGGAAGAAGAAAAGCCTGAATTATCTTTCATAACCCATATTGATGTTGAGTCTGCCGACAAACATGATACCCACGCTCTGCTTCCTGCAATCGAAGAACTGAAAAAGAAGGGTGTTAAGCCTCAGGAATTCCTTGCTGATTCCCTTTATGGCAGCACCTCCAATTGCGATAAAGCAAAAGATGATCACGGAGTTGAAGTGATCGCACCGCTCATGCCTGGTAGCCAAAAGTATTTTCACCTCTCATTGTTTGCATTTGATAACGGTGGCTGTATCACCTCATGTCCTTGTGGAATTGCACCACAATCAGTTAAGCCAACCAAGAAAGGCTTCAGCGCAGCTTTCCCGTCAGACACCTGCCTTTCTTGTGAAAGCTTTGATGCTTGCCCTGTAAAGAAAGGAAGTCAAGCATGCTATTCAGGTACACAGCAGATGATGTCATCCTTGCCCATCGTAAACGTTACGAAGAAAGTTCCGAGTTCAAAGATCGCTATCGCTACCGTGCAGGGGCCGAGGGCACTATGTCGGAATTTGACCGACGAACCGGAGTGAAGCATCTCCGAGTCCGCGGTATGAAAGCAGTGCACTTTGCTGTGTTCATGAAAGCCATAGATCTCAATATTTTCCGAGCTGCAAGGCACCGAAAACTAATAAAACTAGGGCAAATACCATATCGTGCCATTGGGGCACTTGTTTTGCTTTTCAAAGAGCAGGTTGTACAGCAAAACCAAATTTTATCGGCAAACATGGAAATCTCTGTCAGTTGGTATTTCAGCGACAAGGAATCCAGATTTTGCTTTTTACGACGCCATCAATATTCAATCAGAAGTTTTCTTTTATAAGGAATAACAATGGGAAATCCATTTAGAGA
>JAOZLM010000304.1 GCA_029934815.1 Desulfocapsa sp.
TACTTAGCCATCTGTAATTTTCCCTTTTTACGAGTCCATCAGTTATTGATGGCGTCGTTAAAACTAATTCAACCGGATAATGCGTCCTTAACAGCCCGTGCAAGCTGATCCATCGTGTAAGGTTTTTTTATTAACATAGCAGCTCCCAGTTGAAGAGTAGCTTTCACATCACTGCTTTCAGAAAAACCACTGGCAACAATAGCCTTTTGATCCGGGAAAAGTTTCAGTACCTGCTCATACGTCTGACGCCCATTCATACCAGGCTCCATTATCATATCCAGCATAAGTAAATCCACCTGATTTTCTGCGACAAACTCAATAGCCGACTCGCCTGAGCTAACCGAATCGGCCATATAGCCTTTGCTTTGTAACATTTGAGTTGCTATATCACACAATTGTTTTTCATCATCAACAACGAGAATACGCTCACCATTCCCGTTTAAATTTATGACTTTCTCATCCTTTACAGAGCGTCCTGATTTCTTTTCACTGACCGGAAAATAAAGTCTGAAGCACGTCCCGTTGTGATCACTATCGACAAGTACCTGCCCACTATGATCTTCCATGGTATTCCAGACCACAGCAAGCCCAAGGCCGCTGCCACTACGCCCCATCGCCTTTTTTGTATAGAAAGGTTCAAAAATATGACCAAGATCAGTGGCAGAAATACCAGGCCCTGTATCCTGCACGGCAACAACTACGTACTCACCTGTTTTTATTTTATTTTTATCGTCATCAGGAATTGACTCATTGCAGGTGGTGACGATGATCGTCCCTTTGTTATTAATTGCCTCAGCCGCATTTATTATCAGATTCATGAGACACTTCCTCACATGAACCGGCGAGCAGGAAACAGCAGTATGTCTGGCAGCAAATTGCACCTGGCATTGTATTCCCTGATGGAGGGACATAAGTTTCTTACACTCTGGTGAATGTATATGTTCATCTATTAAGGTATCAATATCATAAACGTCAAAGATACTAGCTGCCCCTCGTGCAACTGTCAGCAAATCGGCAACCACAGCTGCTGCCCGTTGACCGGATTCCTGAATAGCAACAATTGGTAGCCGCAGTTCACTATCTTCTGATAAACCTGGAAGCAGCAGATCAGGATACCCGACAATACCGGACAGGATATTGTTCAAATCATGCGCCACCCCGCTTGCCATAAGACCGATGGATTCCATTTTTTGTGCCTGAAAGAGTTGTTTTTCAAGCTCACATCTTTTCTCTTCAGCCACAATACGCTCAGCAATTTCTTTCTGTAAGGCTTTATTTACATCTCGTATTTGTATATTGAACTGAGCCAGTTTCCAGTTTCTGTATAATACAATACTAAAAAGAGCAATCACAACTGCCAGTATTTTCCATAAAAGCGAATAATCGATATGCTGAATATATTTTACTTCCACCCACTTCCGGTAAACTGCCATAATTTTCTCATCACCGATATCACTGATCACCTTTTCAAGGATTGCCAGCAATACAGGATCATCATCACGAACAGCAATACTCATGTGGGCTACATGATCTATCTCGCCAGAAATTCTCAGTTCAGCCAAAGCCTCACGCTCGATGATATATGCAATTGCAGCCGCCGAACCAATGAAACTGAATAGTTTTCCATCCTGTACCTGTTGCAAACCATCTTTTACATCTGCGACTTCGTTAATCGTGATTCCAGGATATTTTTTCTCCAGGAATTTTTTATGTGCATATCCTTCGACGACACCATGTTTTTGATCCAAAACTGTTGCAATATCCTCAATAAACCGGACATCAGCCCTTGTGGCGATTACTTCGGAAAAATTCAGATATGGCCTGGTAAAGAGTAGGCTTTTTTTCCTTTCTTCAGTCTCCATGGCCATGGTTATAAAATCACACTGTTTTGTTGACGCAAACGCTATCGTTTCGTTCCATGTTTTAGTAGGAACAAGCTCAAGTGGCACGCCAATCCGTTCTTCGAGCATTAGAACATAATCGGCTGACATACCGATAAGTTTTCCATTTTTATCAATGGCTTCAAATGGCATCCAGTTAGGATCTACGCAAAAACGGAGTGTTTTCCTTTCTGAAATATACTTTTCTTCTTCAGATGAAAAACGTAGAATTGGTTTGTCAAAGGATTCGAAAATTAAATTATCGAGATTGGCACTTTCAGCTACAAGTCCGAGTTCTTTATAAATAGTTACGATTGACTGCAATTGCTGTTTAGAGACTGAGCCAATGGGGATTGTCTTGTGCAGCATTGCTTTTTTTATTTCTACAGCCTCAAACTGCAGTGCCTCACGACTCTTCTGCTGAGAGTATTTCGCAAGGATAAGATCAACCAACTCGTCCGAATGCTCAACAGCATATTGCCAGCCACGAATGGAGGCATCCCTGAATTTTCGTACCACATCAGGATCAGAAGAGGCAAAGGCAGAAGAAGTACACAGATTCCCATCATAAGAGGGTATGCCAAAACTGAATGGGCTTAAAATATTATATTCAATATTGTTTTTGTTTAGATGATAAATCTCATTGCTTAGAAAAATTGTCATTGCATCCACTTCCCCGGCACTGAACGCATCAATAGTAAAAGTATGGGGTACAGTTGTGAACTCCTCAGGGGAAATTCCAAACTTCTTAAACATGGCACCGAGGTTGGCTCCATGCAATTCATGTCCACCACCCATCACACGTTTTCCCTTAAGATCGCCGGGCAAGCGAATATCCGGATGTGCAACCAGAACTTCAGGAGAATATTTCAGGAAATTGGCCAGCATGGAAACAGGTTTCCCCTTCATAGATGCCAGAAAGAGTTCGGAATAAAAAGTGCCAAACTGAGCCTTACCAGAAAGTACTTCTTCAAGAACATCTGTACCGTGCTCAAATTCACGGATTATCACTGATAGACCCGCGTCCTTATAATATCCCTGCTCTTTGGCAGCATAATATCCGGCGAACTCGAACTGATGTTTCCAGTTCAGACGTAAGGTCACTTCTTTAAGGACTGGTTCGGCAGCGAATGATTGGTTTTGACTATAAAAGAAAAGAGAAAAGAGAAATGGTATAAAAAGAAGATAAAAAAAATGTCGAACAGAGTGTCGGCTCAAATTGGTTTCTCGCAGATATCAAACTTAAAAAATACAGTTCAAACAATTTCTACTATCGGCCCAGTTTGTTTTTAGCAATCTCTGTATCGGGAAAACAATGAACCTTTATTATTTAATCACAAAAACAGTCTTATTTACAAACTAAATAATAATGGCGTCATAAAAAGTCGAAATTCAGGATGGAGTTGTAAAAAACTTCATATGCAAGGCACGAATAATTTCCATCATTTCGGCGTACTAAAGTACGTCGTAATGATGGAAATTATTCAGTAACGAAGCAGATGAAGAGTTTT
>JAOZLM010000305.1 GCA_029934815.1 Desulfocapsa sp.
ATCAATTCTTTCGACGATCTGAAAAACGTTAAAGTGGGTGCTGCTCTTGGTACTACCTACGAAACAGAGTATCTTGCGTATGCAGAGAAAAATGGCTGGGGAAAATCCAACTATACCTCTTTCAAATCTGAGAACGATGCGTATCTTGGCCTCTATCAGGGAAAAGTTGATGCCATTATCTCCACTAATACCAATATCGCCACCAAGCTGCAAACCACTGAGTTCAAAGACTATGTGGCAGGTCCTTTTGTACCAAATTACGATGATGTTGTAGGCATTATCGCCAAAAGAAGCGAAGGAGCATGGATGAACTACATCAATCTCTTTCTCGTTCATCAAATCAGAGATGGTAAAATGAACGAACGTTATAACCAGCACTTTGGTTCTGATGCACCAGCTGATCTTATTCAGGCTCTTAGAGACAATAAGTAAACTGTTCTATCATGAGCCACTGCTAATAAGTGGCTCATGATTATCTTTTTTGAGGTCTCGGTAGAGAAATAAATCCATGGAGTATGTGTTTCACTGGAATATTGTGTTCCAGAAAATGCCCCAGTTGTTGCACGGCGCATTTGTCACCCTGCATCTCTCTGTTTCAGCCATGCTCATTGGCATCGTGATTGCTGTTTTACTGGCCATTGCAAAAATGTCCAAATCCAGAATCTATTCTCTTCCTGCCACAATCTGGGTAGAAATTGCCAGAAACACACCTGCACTTTTTCAGATCTATATGGCCTATTTTGGTCTTGGCGCCCTTGGTATCCACCTTTCTCCTTATGTTGCCGTATTGAGTGCCCTTATTTTTGTAAATGCCGGCTACCTGACAGAAACCTTCAGGGGCGGTTTTCAATCCATCCCCGAAACGCAGTACAACGCCTCAAAATCACTGGGCATGAGTAGCATCCAGGTTTATCGCTATATTATTCTTCCCCAGATGTTCAGACGTATTTATCACCCCATGACCAATCAGTTTGTCTGGTCCATCCTCATGAGCTCCCTTGGTATTCTGGTGGGCATGAATGAACTCTCCGGCGAGACACAACGACTTCAGTCTCTTTCTTTCAGAACACTGGAGTTTTTTATCGTTGCAGCCATCATGTATTTTATTATTACCAAATTTGTTTTGCTGAGTGCTTCACTCGTATCTAAAAAACTGTTTAAGGGAGATATCTGATGGGCATGTCATTATTTACTCCTTTATCCTGGAATGATTCCGGTTTTATCCTGACCGGCGTATTAAACACCGTTTATATCTCACTGGTGGCGATTACAATCGGAACTGTTCTGGGACTGGCTGTAGGATTTTTACGAGCCGAATCTAACAGAGTTACCAATACTTTACTGGGTGGAGTGCTGGATATTTTACGGAGTGTTCCGCTTATTATTCAGCTTATTCTGTTTAGCACTTATATTGGTGCCATGGGACATCCCCTGAATCCTTTTGCAGCCGGATCAATCGTACTATCCCTGTACACCATGGCATTTATGGGTGAAGTCTTTAGGGGTGGTTTTGAAAGCGTCCCACAATCCATGGTCGTTGCCGGAAGATCACTGGGAATGAGTTACTGGCAGACAGTACTCTACATCCGTCTCCCCATTGGAATGCGGGCTGTTTTTCCCTCCTGGCTAGGTGTCGCTTTAAGTGTTATCAAAGATTCAGCCCTTGTCTCTGTAATCGGCTATATGGAACTGCTGCGCACATCCGAACAGCTTATTTCAAGAACTCAGCAACCACTCGAAATACTGCTGGGAGTTGGACTGTTTTATTTTATAATTTCGTATCCGCTTTCATTATATGGAAAATATGTAGAAAGGAAGATGGCAATATGATCAAGATTCAAGGCGTATATAAATCCTTTGATGAACTGGAAGTTTTAAAGGGAGTAGATCTCGATGTTAAAAAAGGTGAAGTGATAAGTGTCATTGGCGGAAGCGGAAGTGGTAAATCAACACTTCTCTACTGTATCAACGGAATCGAAAAAATTCAGCAGGGAAACATTATTGTCGATGAAATTGATGTTCATGCCAAGGGCACCAATCGTGACAATCTGCGACAGCGACTGGGTATGGTATTTCAGCAATTCAACTCCTTCCCTCACCTGACAGTACTTGAGAATGCGAGCCTTGCCCCCCGAATTGTAAAAAAACTGAAAAAAAAAGAGGCCATTGAAATCGCCAAAGAAGAACTCAATAACGTTGGCCTGAGTGATAAGTTTGACGAATACCCCACCCGTATGTCCGGTGGCCAGCAACAGCGACTGGCCATTGCCAGAGCCCTTGCTATGAAGCCTGAGTATATGCTCTTTGACGAGGTTACCTCAGCCCTTGATCCGGAACTTGTGGGAGAAGTACTGGACACATTACGGATGCTAAGCGATGCCGGAATGACCATGATATGCGTCACCCATGAAATAGCCTTTGCGAGGGAAGTTTCTGACAAAATAGCATTCTTTCATCAGGGGATTATTGAAGAACTGGGAACGCCCGAACAGGTTATCAGTAATCCGCAAAAAGAAACCACGCAGAAGTTTTTAAGTAAAGTACTCCATTAGGCGAAAAGAGAGACTACGTTGAGACAACAACGTCAGGCCCTTCTTTTTGGCCTTTGTGCAGTGCTGTTCTGGTCCACCGTGGCCACAGCCTTCAAACTTTCCCTGCGCGTATTCAGTCCCATTGAGCTGTTACTTTATTCCAGCTTTTTCTCCACGCTGGTGATCGGAGCAATCCTCTGCTATCAAGGTAACTTTTATCTTGTCTTTCGATGTTCACGAAAAGAATATCTGCTCTCACTTTTTCTTGGCTTCCTCAGCCCATTTCTCTACTATTTAATTCTGTTTAAGGCGTATGACCTTCTACCCGCTCAGCAGGCACAACCAATCAACTACACCTGGGCAATCACTCTTTCCCTGCTCTCCGTTCCTCTGTTAAAACAAAAAGTCCGCTGGCAGCAATGGCTGGCACTGGTAATCAGTTATTGCGGAGTGGTGATTATCTCAACGGAAGGAAAGCCATTCAGCTTGCATTTTACCGATCCACTTGGTGTGGCACTGGCTCTAATCAGTACTGTTATCTGGGCTTTATACTGGATATTCAATACCCGGGATAAACGTGATCCGGTGGTGGGGCTATTCGTTAATTTCCTTTTCAGCTTTCCTTTTATCCTGCTCTATTATCTTTTAAACAGTGAACTGAGAGTACCACCGGTAAACGGTCTTTTGGGTGCCGCTTATGTTGGAGTTTTTGAAATGGGGATCTGTTTCGTGCTCTGGCTGCTGGCCATGAAACTCACAGACAACACTGCCCGAATCAGTAATCTTATTTTCCTTTCCCCTTTTCTTTCTTTGATCTTTATTCACTTTTTGCTTGGGGAAGATATTCTGCCGGC
>JAOZLM010000306.1 GCA_029934815.1 Desulfocapsa sp.
ATTTTTGATTTATTTCAATAAATCATACTCAAATAGGTATTTCTACCTATATGAAAATTTCAGCAGTTATGTTCCATTACTTCGCTTAAGGCTACATCTTAACTGAATCGAATTACCCAAACGACGTCACCTTCAAATCTATCACTATTTTTGTATCAAACATGACAGAAGAATATATTGTTCTTATCATCGAAGACTCTCAGGTTAATCGAGAAATTCTATTTAACCTGATGACTCGCCATGGCTATCAGGTCTGGGTTGCTAAAAACGGAGAAGCTGCCCTGGATCTTTTAAAAACCAAATCGCCTGACCTGATACTTTTAGATGTTATGTTACCTACCATGGAGGGTTATACACTTTGCAGGCAACTGAAACGAAACAGGAGAACCAAAGGTATTCCGGTAATTTTCATCAGCGCATTAAGTGAAACAGAAAATAAGCTGGCGGGATTTGCAGCTGGAGGTGCAGATTATATTACCAAACCTTTCCATCATGATGAGGTGCTGGCCCGAGTAGCGACTCAATTAAAAATGTCTCGCCTGCAGCATCAACTCGAAGAACAAAATAAGCAGTTAGATCTCGAAAGACAAAAAATAAAATCCCTCCTCTGTAATGTACTTCCCACACAAGTGGCTCAGGAATTACTCGAAACAGGATCTTGTCAGCCACAATCTTTCGATCAGGTCACTGTTTCTTTTGTTGACATCGTATCGTTCACAACTATTTCCTCAGGACTTTCTCCGGAATTTATCATAAAAGAACTCAATGAGATTTTTACAGGTTTTGATCAAATATCAGATAAAAATAATTGCGAACGAATGAAGACCATAGGCGATGCTTACCTGTTTGTTTGCGGTGTACCAAAAGACAATAGGGATCATGCCTGTAATGTCGTATCAGCAGCGATAGAAATGATTGCTTTTTTAAAGGAACGAAATAATCGTACTGAACAACAGTGGAAAGTGCGGGTTGGCATTCACAGCGGAAAAGTTGTTGGAGGTATCGTTGGCTCAAAGAAATATCTCTATGATATCTTTGGTGATACTGTAAATCTTGCCTCAAGGCTGGAAGAGCTCTCTCCTCCGATGTGTGTTAATATCTCGGAGACAACCAAAGCTCTTCTTCAGGACAAGTTTCACACCACAAAGCGAACAGATACTGATGTGAAGGGCAAGGGGAGAATGTCTATGTATCTTGTTGACGGCTATTCACCTCCATCCTGACAGACCTGCCTTAACTCTTAACTACTCCTGATTGAAACCTATTTGCCTTTTTCATAAAATCGATTAGTTTATTTGCGAACAACTTTCCAATTCAAACACCCATTTCCATACCGAGGTATTATGAAATCTCTTTCTCTTATTATTTCCTGTTTCTTTCTGCTCCTCTTCAGCCCTTTGGCAACATTTGCGGCTGACACATTCGTTGTCTCCGGTAACCCCAAGGCGCCGCCTGTTGTATGGGAAGAGTACGACAAACTCACCGGAATCGGACCAGATCTTGCCCAGTCAATTCTATCAGAGCTGAATATCAGCTATGAAATGCAGGTAATGGGAAACTGGCAGCAGGTTCAGGACAAATGCAAAAGCGGCGAAATTGATATGATTGTTTCAGCATACAAAAACGATGAACGTGCCACATATATGAATTATTCATTACCTTACCTGCCGCAACCAACGGTTATCATCGTTAAGAAGGGTAGAGAATTCCCTTTTGGTCGCTGGGAATCTCTAATTGGCAAAAAGGGAGTAACCAATGTGGGTGAAAGTTACGGACAGGAATTTGATGATTTTATAAAAGAGAAATTAGATATAAAGTATATCGCCTTTGAAAGAGCTATTGAACTGCTCAGTCGCGGGGAAGCAGATTACCTCGTTGTTGACCTGTTCACTGCCCTTATTTATGCGCGATTGTTACAGGGTGAAGATGCAATTACTATCCTCGATCCCCCTGTCACCACCCAGACTTTTCATATGACCATTGGCAAAAATTCTGCCCTTGCCAAACAAATGCCCGAGATCGACAAAAAACTACGTGTTCTTGTGAAAGACGGAACTGTTGAGAAACTCTTCTATAAACATTTTGAATCCTGGAAGCAACTGATCGCCAAACGCTCACGTTTTTTCAACAACAACTCCGGTATCCGTGGCAACGAACAGGAAAGCTATCTGAAAAAACAGGACGCATACGAAAGACAACGAATTGGCGGCCTGCTAATGCAAAGCCGTGAAGGCCTGCCTGATTCTGCTGAATAACAGTGTTATTCGGAACCGAGGTTACATAAGGTTTTAACGGCCTTGGTTCCCTATTGCTGATCAATTGATGTTTTCTCCCGAACTTTTATCCGAAATCTGGTCCAGTCTTATCTGGCCACTTATTCGTCTGCTTTGTTTTATCTCCCTGGGTCTTTTAGTGGCGACGTTTATCGAGTCACTGAACTGGACATCCAAAATTGCGACCCTTGCCAGACCACTAATCAGAATAGGAAATCTTTCAGATACTGCCGGAGCTTCATTTTCCATGGCACTTTTCTCAGGAATCTCGGCAAACACCATGCTGGCAGAAGCCTATGAAAAGAAAAACATCAGCAAAAAAGAGCTTATCCTTTCAAACCTTTTTAACAGCCTGCCCACCTATTTCCTTCACCTTCCGACCGTCTTTTTTATCACAGCACCACTTATAAAAGGAGCTGCATTTATCTATGTGGGACTCACGTTTGGGGCTGCAATCTTCAGAACTGTCACTATTGTTATTCTGAGCCGTTATTTGCTCCCCCCACAGGAAAAAGCAACTGACTGCACAACAGAAGAAATGAAAGAGGGAAAAAGTGGTATAGACTGGAAAGGAGCTGCAGAGAAAAGCCTGAAACGATTTAAGAAACGTATTCGGAAAATCATTCGATTTACCGTGCCTATTTATATTCTGATCTTCCTGATGCACCGTACAGGAATCTTTAACAGTCTGGAACGTGGGATGGCGGACTACCTTTCTTTCCTTCCCTGGCTGACGCCACAATCAATGGGAATCATAACGTTACATATTGCAGCAGAATTCACAGCAGGCCTTGCTGCCGCCGGTGCTCTTTTACAGGAAGGAAGCATGACCTACCGGGAAGTAATTCTGGCGCTTCTTGTGGGAAACGTACTTTCCTCCCCCATTCGCGCTATTCGCCATCAGTTCCCTTATTACGCAGGAATATTTCAGCCTAAAATGGCCACTGAACTCATTATTTATAATCAGATTTTTCGTGTGGGGAGCTTGATGCTGATGGGGGCCGGTTATTTTATTGTTACCATGTGAGTTATTGATGGCGTCGCAAAAACTCTTCATCTTCTTCGTCACTTCAAATTTGCTGTCGTTACGACGTACTTA
>JAOZLM010000307.1 GCA_029934815.1 Desulfocapsa sp.
TTTTATCTGTGGCTAATACAACTTCCACGCAATACTCACCACTCTTCTCAGGCTGGTAGGACGATGCCATTTTTAATTTGCTACCAAAAAGATCCATTACTGGAATAGGTGCAGCTTTTCCATTTATATATTGCTGAAAGAACGCATCAAAAAAAACAAACATCCCCAAAGCCCCGGAATCAACTACTCCTGCATCTTCAAGAACCAGAAGTTTGTTTGCCGTATTTCCCACTGCTTCCTGAAGACTATTCCGTATGGTACTAAACGTGATTTTTTCTTCCTGCAAACAGAGAACAAGTGCATCAAAAACATCCAGCATTGTTCCTGAAATGGGTTTATGGATAGCATTATAGGCTTGCTGTTGCCCTTCTATTGCCAGAGTAGCAAGTTCACCATCAGCATGTAGAAACGAACTGAGAAAAGCAGCTGCGATATTACCGGAATTTCCAATCCCTGTTGCAGTTAGTTTTTGCACACTAGCTGTTAAATCAGCAGTACAATCACGCAGAGGGCTGAGACTAACCCGGAGATTTGTTCCGGTATCCCCGTCCGCCACAGGAAAAACGTTTATGGCATCCAGCAGATCTGCCCACACAACCAGATTTTCATACCCGGCAATACAGGATCTGGCAAAAAGCAGTGAATTTGATGTGGTCTGTGACACTATTATGACAATAGTTGAATGATTGCATCCCGGTCGTATTTGCCATTTGGCCGCACGGGAATTTGCGTTGTCAGTCTGATTATTTTGGGCATTGCAGCGGGTTCAAGGCTAACGGATAAAACTATTTTGATAGGAATCAGATCAAGGTTCTCCTGATCGCTGCGGATGAGCACGGCTATACGATTGCCACGTCCAGTCGAATCTTTTAAGGGGAGCACCACACATTCTGCCACGCCTTTTTGCTGTTGCAACAGGTCTCGTATTTCATCGAGATCAACACGTTCTCCTGCAACTTTGGTGATGGCATCAGCCCGGCCATGCAGAGAAAACGTGTTTTTTGCCTGCAATTGCACCCGGTCTCCCGAAAGAAACCAGTTGTCCTTTTCCCGTGGTACATCGGGAGACAGAAACGGCGAGCGCACATATAAACGTTCTTCTTTTATTTGCCACTCTACTGGTGCTAACGCTGTGAAAAATGCCTCATCGGCAGCTCTGTTTCTTGTTGCCAGCCCACCTGTTTCAGTGGAACCATACACTTCAACAATCTCAGCCTTGTTTGTGCTGCAAAAGCCAATATTATCATCTTCTGGCAGCATTCCAGCCGAGGAAAATGCCAAACGAAGAGTTGATGATAAACTGCGCCCCTGCAAGGCACGATAATGTGCCGGAACACTGGCCAGAATTGTTACGCCATGCTTAGCAACGCATTGATCGATTTCAGCCGGAAAAAACGGACTTTCCGCTACTATTTTCGCATTTGACACTAAAGGGATAACCACAGAAAAAAGAAAACCGTAAATATGATACGGGGTAATGGTGGCGAGAATACAATCTGTTTCACTTATCGCATAACGGGAAGCCATAAACTGTGCCTCATCAAAAATATTAGACACACTTTTTGACCAGATTTTTGCAGCACCCGTGGAACCACCGGTGAAAAGTTTTACAAGTTCTGCGTCGGGATCAACTGTAAATCCCGAAAGCAATGCGGGAGAAAGATTTTCAACATCTCCGGGATAAATACAGTTTGTTCCGTGAGAGAGTTCCCGGTCAACATCAACAATTGCAGTTACAAATCCGGTGAGTTCCTGCATCTGCCGAAGAGCTCGTGCAGAAAAGCTATGGGGAAGAGCCAGCACTCTGCCACTGGCAACGGCTGCGAGCAGTGCTGCGGCAACCACATCGCGTCCTTCTGCCGCTAAACAAATGGGAATATCCGGATCAAGTGTTACAAATCCTGCACAAAATCCGGCTGCCAGATCGTGAACATCTTTTCGTGTAGCCCCGCCTCTGATAAACTCCATTCCGTCATCAGAGGGTTTATGGAAAAGTGTCTCAAACAAGCCATTCATATCAGCCAACTTTTCTGCCAAATGCCTGTCCTGCGAGACTTCTGTCCCGGGGTCTAAAACTTCCATCTTCCATTTCCTTACCCACTACCTGTCTGAAGAGTTTAAACATCTTCATTTCCTGCGATTCGTCACCATAAAATCTGCTCCAGGCAAGATCGAGGAGTTCCTGTAAACGCTCAGGACTCATCTGCTTTGGCTGGTAAACGACTTTATCTGCGGAAAAATCGTTCCAGTCAGTTGAGAGAATTCGGTTTTGTGCCACCATATCTTTATAAGCTTTTGTGTGTGGGAATGGGGTTAGCACTGTAAATTCAGCAAGATCCAGTTCAATATCAAGCAGGAAATCAATAAGTTCCAGAATAAATTCTTCACTGTGATTATCAAGGCCAAGGAGAATGGTTCCCTGAACTCCAATACCATGATCGTGATATCGTTTTATGCGCTCACGAATATAATCGGATGTATCAAAAACAGCCTGATACACATACCAGGCACCCGCCTGCGCTGCAAGATCGAGTATTTCCGGTTTATCTTCTATGGGGTGTGAACACCATTTTTTCTTTAAAGGGATCATCTCCCGAAAGAGATCCTTCTCCCACTGGCTGTCCTGTGCCAGTGAATTATCGACAATAAACATACGATTATTGTCGATACCCGCCATTTCAGCCACTGCCTTATCGATGGGACGAGGTCTGAAATCACGGCCGCCCAGATAGGAAACGGCACACGGGTAGCAGTTAAAACGGCATCCCCGTGAAGCGTGTACCAGATCAACCATCTGCACGCCTTTATAGTTGTACAATTCACGGTTCAGGATATCTCTTCTGGCAGGACCCACCAGTGCGATATCGGGTCGGAAATTCATATAATCGTAGCAGGGTTTCAGTTCACCTTTTCTGAAATCATCCATTACTGTTTCCATACGGCTTTCGGCTTCACCTAAGAATACAGAATCGGCGTGTTCCATGGTTTCTTCGGCATGGAGCATGGTGGCAATGCCTCCGAAGATTACTTTAACGCCTTTTTTTCTGTATTTATCAGCGATCTCCCATCCTCTTTTTACCTGGACGGTGAGCATCATTGAAATCCCGACGATATCCACATCTTCATCAAAATCGATATCTTCAAGGTTTTCGTCGGTGAAAACGACTTCCACATAGTCCGGCAAGGCTGCCGCAAAAACTACAGGCCCATGAGGTGGCAGATGAAACTCGGTCTGGCGAAACAGTTTTGCCCATTTGGGGTAGATCAGTTTAAATTTCATAATGTATGATTCAGGCTCCTGCCCGTGAATGTAGCGCACTGCGTGCGGGTTTTAAAATGAGAATATCGATCGAAAAAGACGAACG
>JAOZLM010000051.1:0-3986 GCA_029934815.1 Desulfocapsa sp.
GTTATACCATGTGTCCTGCAATGCCTCTTGCTGATCCTGATGGTGACGGAATTGCTATCCTCGTTGGTGGTAAAGTTTCTAACTCCAAAACTGTACCTAAGTTCTCCAAGCTTGTTATTCCATTCCTGCCAAACACTCCGCCACGTTGGCCAGAGACCGTTGAAGCAGTAAAGAATATCCTTGAGACCTACGCCAAAGATGCTCGTAAGTATGAGCGTCTTGGTGAGTGGTGTGAGCGTATCGGTTGGGAAATGTTCTTTGAAAAGACCGGTATTCCTTTTACCATCAAGTCTGTCGATGATTATCGTCTGGCTTACGATACCTGGCGTACAACTACTCAGTTTAAGTACACCAGTCACGTCAAGTAATTGACCTGATAGATGCGCTCAAGGATATATTCCTTGAGTGCACTTTTTGGCCACTTGCCTGATAACACTTTTTTTAAAAGAGGTACGTGTTATGGCAATGTCTGATGATGAGATTAAAGCTGCTATCGAAGAAAAGTCTCTTAAGGCTCCGAAACCAGCACTTTACATAAAAGATTTTTATAAGTGTGATCCGGATTCCAAGGCTCGCAAGATCAAGAACCTTGCAAATGATCTGGTAAAAGAAGGAAAGTTATCTTACTTCTCTTCTGGTTCTACTACCATGTATCAGCACATTACTCGTGCTGCAAAAGAAGAAGTAAACTAAGTCGATTTCGGACTCTGGTTTTTAAGGCATGGAATTCTTTGAATTCCATGCCTTTTTGCGTTTATGGATAATATATTGCATATTCCCTCAACGGTTTCTACCAATGAGGATGCTTATAAGCTTGCAGTAGATGGCGCTGAGCATGGCTTTTCAGTACTTGCTGATATTCAGACAGGTGGCAAAGGCAGGCTTGGTCGGCAGTGGGTGACCCCTTTACATAGCGGGCTTTGTACTTCTATTATTCTGCGTCCGAAACTTCCCTTTGTTGAATTCCCCAGAATAACTCTTACAGCAGGACTTGCGTTGTGCAAGGTGGTTGAGGAACTTACCGGGCTTGAGTCATTCGGTCTGAAGTGGCCCAACGATCTGTACTGTGAGGGGAGGAAGTGTGGCGGTATTCTTGTTGAATCGTCTAGTCCTGTAACTTCAGATGACGAATCTTTTGTTGTTGTGGGTATTGGTTTGAATGTTAACAGCCGACTGGATGATTTCCCTTCTGAGTTACGAGAAACAGTAACATCCCTTCTTGTTCAAACTGAGAACAGCTATTCGATGAAGGACATATTTACTCAGCTCCGCAATTCACTACTCAGTCATTTGAAAATTCACGAAGAGCAAGGATTCGGTGTAATACTTGAAGAATGGCGAAAGCGGGACGTTCTGTATGGGAAGGAAATGCAGTGGCTGACCATTGAGAAAAAGGTAATTACCGGGACTGGCCTGGGGCCTGATGATACTGGACAGTTACTTGTGAAAGATGGGCAAGGAAAACTTCACAGTATTTTGTCTGGTGATGTGAGTTTGAAGAATTAAAAGACGAACATCGAATAGAAGGAAAAAAAGAAAATATCCAATGACGAACAAGGAATGTCGAATGTCGAAGTACTGTACTTCTGCGGTTCGACATTCCTTGTTCGATATTCTACTGTTCTCTTTTAGCTTTTAGTAACGATAATACTCAGGCTTATAAGGGCCATCCACAGGAACACCAATATAATCGGCCTGAACCTTACTCAAGGTAGTTAGGTGTACGCCGATTTTTTCAAGATGGAGGCGTGCAACCTTTTCATCAAGATGTTTGGGAAGGAAATATACCTGATTCTCGTATTTATCAGAGCTTTCCCACAATTCGATCTGAGCAAGCACCTGATTGGTAAATGAGTTACTCATAACAAAGCTTGGATGGCCGGTAGCACAACCAAGATTCACGAGACGTCCTTCAGCAAGGATAGTGATCTTCTTGCCATCAGGAAAAACAACATGATCAACCTGAGGCTTGATATTCTCCCAAGGGAGATCTTTAATTCCTGCAATATCAATTTCAGAATCAAAATGTCCAATGTTGCAAACAATTGCTTCATCAGGCATGGCTTCCATGTGCGCGCGGTTAATAACATTTAAATTACCGGTACATGTAACATAAATATTACCAACTGATGCGATCTCGTCCATGGTAACTACACGGTAGCCTTCCATGGCTGCCTGAAGAGCACAGATAGGATCAACTTCTGTTACATGAACAATAGCACCCATTCCACGAAGAGCCTGCGCGCATCCTTTACCAACGTCACCAAAACCAACAACAACAGCATTTTTACCGGCAATCATAACGTCAGTGGCACGTTTAATACCATCGAGCAGTGATTCGCGGCATCCGTAAAGATTGTCAAATTTAGATTTTGTCACGGAATCATTCACATTGAATGCAGGACATTTAAGTTTTCCGTCACGAGCCATTTCATTTAAGCGATGGACACCAGTTGTGGTCTCTTCACTGATACCTTTGATGTCTTTCATCTCATCTTTGTATTTGTCGTGCATAATGAGAGTAAGATCTCCGCCATCGTCAAGGATCATATTCGGGCGCCATCCGTCAGGGCCAAAAATTGTCTGATCGATACACCACCAGAATTCCTCTTCAGATTCACCTTTCCAGGCAAATGTGGGGATGCCAGCTTCAGCCATAGCAGCAGCAGCGTGATCCTGTGTGGAAAAAATATTGCATGAAGACCAGCGAATTTCGGCACCAAGGTCGATAAGGGTTTCCATCAAAACTGCAGTCTGGATAGTCATATGGAGACAACCGGCAATACGGGCACCTTTTAATGGTTGCGATGCTTTGTACTCATCACGAAGAGCCATAAGGCCCGGCATTTCAGTCTCGGCAATTTTTACTTCTTCACGTCCCCATTTTGCAAGGGACATATCAGCGACTTTATAATCACTCATGTAAATAACCTCAGTTAGTAGCAATAAAAAGAAATACCCACCTGCCTAAAAGGGAGGTGGGTGGATATATAATTAATTAGAGATAAATCAGATTCCAGCGTCAGCCTTTAATGCTTCGGCTTTATCAGTTCGTTCCCAGGTGAAATCATCATACTCACGACCAAAGTGACCATAAGCTGCAGTCTGTTTGTAAATAGGGCGCAGTAAGTCAAGGTGCATGATAATGGCCTTGGGGCGCATATCAAAATGTTGAAGAACCAGTTCAGCAATTTTTTCGTCAGAAATAACGCCGGTACCATAACTGTGAACATTAACAGATACTGGTTGAGAAATACCGATTGCATAAGCTACCTGAACCTGAACCTTGGAGGCCAGACCAGCAGCAACAATATTTTTAGCAACATAACGTCCCATATAAGCAGCAGAACGATCAACTTTGGAAGGATCTTTGCCGGAAAATGCACCGCCACCATGAGATCCAACACCGCCGTAGGTGTCGACAATGATTTTACGTCCGGTCACACCACAGTCACCAACGGGCCCGCCAATTACAAAACGTCCGGTGGGGTTGATGTAATATTTGGTGTTTTCATCAAGCATTGATGCTGGTAGGATTGGTTTGATAATCTCTTCCATAACACCCTCTTTCAGATCCTCGTAGGAGACATCTGGTGAGTGTTGAGTTGAAAGGACTATAGCATCAATCCGAGTTGGTTTATCGTCAACATACTCGATGGTAACCTGGCTTTTTGCATCAGGCCGTAACCATGGAAGGACATTTGCTTTACGCACTTCGGATTGTCTTTTGACAAGACGATGTGCATAGGTGATTGGCATGGGCATAAGAACTTTTGTTTCATCACTTGCATAGCCAAACATCAGCCCCTGGTCACCTGCACCCTGGTCAAGGTCAGTTCCGGACCCTTCATCGACACCCTGGGCAATATCCGAGGATTGTTTGTCGATACAAGTTAGCACAGCACAGGATTTGGCATCAAATCCCATATCTGAAGAGTTGTAACCAATGTCTTCAATGGTATCACGAACGACCTGTGGCATATCAA
>JAOZLM010000051.1:4086-10816 GCA_029934815.1 Desulfocapsa sp.
GATATCTGATCGGCAACTTTGTCGGGATGCCCCTCTGAAACAGATTCAGAGGTGAAAAGATAGTTGGACATGAAATGTTCTCCAGTAAATTTATAAGCTTAGCAGGCAACAAAGGGCGGTATTGTTAGTCTTGTGAAAAACAATAGAAATATGCTGCGGGCACGGTAAAAATAACTTATCAATATGACGTAGAAACGGCGGTATTGTCAAGGGAAAACGTGTCTTCGGCGATGAATTTTTTTGTATCATCTGGCCGAATCTGTTAGTGTGATTTTTTTACAGTGAATGCGAGATTTTATTTTAGGCTTTTGTATGATTTAGACGTTTTTTAACACTTTTTAAGTTTATTTACTGAAGGAGTTTTCCCATGAGCGAAGCAGTACTTCCTGAATATATCCAGTTCCTGCAGCAGCAAGAGAGCTATCCCCACCCGGCGGACAATATTACTCTTGTCCAGACCCATATTTCATTTGTCCTGCTTGCCGGAGATTCTGTGTACAAATGGAAGAAACCAGTCGATTTTGGATTCTTAAATTTTTCCAGCCTGGAAAAAAGAAAATATTATTGTGAGCAGGAACTTGAACTTAATCGCAGGCTTTGTCCGGATCTTTATGAGGAAGTCGTCACCCTCAACGTCGAAGGGGATAGCTATTGTCTAAATGGCAGTGGTGAGGTTGTGGAGTACGGTATTAAGATGTCTCGAATGCCCGAAGAGATGATGATGGGAAGAATGATGGCTGCTGGCAAAGTGACGCGTGCTCACATCGATTCAATTATTGAACAGCTGGTTCCTTTTTATGAAAGTGCGGCTGGTGATGCGGCCATTCAGGACTTTGGGCTGGCAAAATCTGTGGCAGTTAATGTGCTGGAAAATTTTGAGCAGACACAGGGATTTGTCGGGCAGGGCGCAATAACAGAGGATCAGTTTGAGGCGATTTCTGCATATTCCAAAGAATTTTTGAGCCATGAAGAGCGCTTTCAGGCACGTATTGATGCTGGTAAAATTCGGGATTGCCATGGAGATATGCATTCTGCCAATATCTGCCTTACGGATCCTGTTTCAATATTTGACTGTATCGAGTTTAACGAACGTTTCCGCTATACTGATGTTGCTGCTGATGTTGCTTTCCTTGCCATGGATCTTGATTTTCATGGGGAAGAAGAATTGTCCAATTATTTTATTGAACAGTTTGTCGCAAAGTCAGGTGATACAGAACTGATGGGAATGTTAAATTTTTATAAATGTTACCGCACCTACGTTCGTGCAAAAATTGCTTTATTTACCGCAAGTGATCCTGCCGTAGATGCTGAGACAAAAGAGGCTTGTATCGAACAGGCAAAGAAACATTTTCTGCTGGCAGAAAAGTATGCAACGGCCTGAAAATCTGCTTCTTGTTTTTTTCGGGATGATTGCTACCGGTAAAAGTTATCTTGCATCTGCCTGGGCGGAGCAGTTTGATCTTCCCTATTACAATTCGGATAGAGTGCGCAAGCAACTGGCCGGGATTGATGCTGAGACTGATCAGCAGGAAGATGTTGATAAAGGGATTTATACGCCCGAATTTAGCAGGCGAACCTACGACACCCTGATAGATAAAGCAAAAGTACATTTTGCAGAAAACAATTCGGCTTGTGTTGTCCTCGATGGTTCATACCAATCCCTGGCTGAACGGGATCTTGTACGAAAGCAGTTCGGCGGGCAGGTACGTATTGTTTTTGTTCATTGCAGCTGTAGTGAACAGGTGGTAAAAGAACGTCTGGCGATACGTGCCCAGGATCCTGATGCAGTGTCTGACGGGAACTGGAAAATATATCAGGCACAGAAAAAACGTTTTCAGGAGCTTACACCTGAAGAACAGGCCATAGCAATTGATACCGATGCTCCGGTTGAGGAACTGGTGGCAAAAATAAACGGGCAACTATTATCCTGATAAAACAGAATTCCTTTCTACAATAAGAAGGTAATACTTATGGCAACACGAATTTATATATTACGATTTCCCAAAGAGACCAGTAGTGATCCCATGATTTATCAACTGGTGAAACAGTATGATATCGAATTCAATATTTTAAAGGCCGATATCCTTCCACAGCGTGAAGGAGTGATGATTCTTGAGTTGAAAGGGACAAAAGACAAGGTGAAAAATGCCCTGGACTATTTAAGATCGTTTAATGTTCTGGTGGAACGGCTGGCGGCTGCAATAAACCGGGATGATGAGAAATGTTTTCAGTGCGGAGCCTGTACCGGTATTTGTCCGGTTGGCGCTCTTGCTATCAAGCGTCCGGAGATGGAAGTGATTTTTGATCCTGAAAAATGTACGGGATGCTCGCTCTGTGTTCCGATATGTCCGGTACGAGCTATGGAAGTTTCTCCAGTTTCCAGTGCATTCGCAGAGGAACCGGAGAAGGTTGTCGTTTAAAAGAATTTGAGATCTACCCTCGACCGCAGTGTTACAAGTACTGACTGACAAATGTCCACGCTCGTTCCTCGCTGCGGGATCGAAGTCTACGCTTATCTGTTTGTCAGTCAGTACTTGTAACACTGGCTATCAGCTGACCCCAAATATAATATCTATTATACTATCTGGTTTAAAAAAGTTGCCAGTCCGGCAAAAGAGTATCCTTAAACCAGCTGGAAAGATTAAATCCTGGAGGATTACCTGCCTCAAGGCGTTTCAATAAGTCTTTTGCTTTCGGAGTGATGGTTGCATCCGGATAGGTGCTGATCAGATAATTCAGCCGGGTTTGCGCTTCTTCATATTTTTCAGTTCGAAGGTAAAATTCCACTACAAAATATTCATGATTGACGAGGAATTCGTTTGCTGCCCGAATTCTTCCATGCGCTTCTTTGGTGTAGGGTGAATTGGGGAATGCCCGAAGCAGTTTTGAAAATTCTTTAATGGCATTTTCTGCGCCGTTGGTATCCCGATCAATGCGATCAATCTGCTGGTAGTAGCACATGGCAATGTGATACATAACATAAGGGATTGCTTCGTTTGTAGGGTGACGCTCTTCAAACTCATGGTAGAGCATGAGTGCTTCCTCATAATTCTCCATGTAATAGTTGCTGTCGGCGCTTTTTAGTTGGGCAAGTGTAGCTTCCGGGCTGAAAGGATAGTAATCCAGCACTTCATCAAAATATTTCCGTGCCTTGTAGTAGCTGCCAACAGAAAATTCATCAATCCCTTTTCCGGCTAGTGTTTTTGCGGAAAGGCGGGCATCCTCAGGATCTTCTTCATTGTTGTTTCCCCACCAGGATTGAAACGTTGCACAACTGCTTAAGGAAAGCAGCATTGCAATGGCTAGAAAGATTCTGAGCAGAGAGCGCAGGGCAAACGGGCGTGTATTGGAAGAGCGAAAGCTGGACATCATAATGAATTAGAATTAGCTAAGATTTGTAAGATAGTTTTCAGCAGCAAGTACTGCTGTTGCACCTTCACCGGCTGCATTGATCACCTGCCGGACTTCTTTACTGCGAATATCTCCAGCTGCCATAACTCCGGGTATCACAGTTCTGGTTTCCTGGTCTGTGGGAATGAAGCCACCCGCATCAGCTTCGAGGTCTTTGAGGGGCAGCATTTCATTATTTGGCAAGACTCCCACAAGGACAAAAACTCCATCAACAGCAAGGGTGGATGTGTCACCATTTTTGTTTAACAGTTCCAGTCCTTCAACACCATCAGTACCATTAACAGCAGTGGCTGTGGTATCCCAGATAAACGCAACTTTTGGGTTGGCAAATGCCTTTTCCTGAAGAACCTTTGTGGCACGCAACTCGTCACGCCGGTGAATAACAGTCACTTTATCTGCAAATTTGGTGAGGTGGGAGGCTTCCTGAATTGCGGTGTTCCCTCCTCCAACAACTGCCACATGCATGTTGCGGTAAAAAGGTGCATCACAGGTAGCGCAGTAAGAAACACCTTTCCCAACAAGTTCTTTTTCGCCGGGGATATTTAACGGACGCGGATGAGCACCGGTGCAGATAATGAGACTGTCACAGGTGACGGTATTGCCATCTTCCAGCTCAAGGCTCATCGGTTTGTTCTTCAGCTCCATGGATAAAACATTAGCAAATATGGAGTTTAACTCAAAACGTTTGGCCTGGGCGCTCATCTTTTCAGCAAGGTCAAATCCGGAGATTCCATCAGGGAAACCGGGATAATTGTCGATCCAGTCTGTGAGTAGTATCTGACCGCCCTCAGCACCCTTTTCAATGAGCAGGTGATCCATTCTGGCACGTGCTGCGTATAATCCGGCAGTAAGCCCGGCAGGGCCTGCCCCAAGTATAACCAGCTTATGATGAGAAGTTGCCATGGACTATTTACAGTGCTTTTTCAATTAACTCAATGAGTTGTGGTTTGCCAACCGCACCGGTAACCTGATCCACTTTCTCACCGCTCTTAAAAAGAATGAGAGTGGGGATGGCACGAATACCAAATTTACCAGGAGTTGCAGGGTTATCGTCAACGTTCATCTTAACGATGGTAACTTTTCCTTCATATTCTGCAGCGAGTGCATCAACAACAGGGCCAATGGCTTTACAAGGTCCGCACCAGGGAGCCCAAAAGTCTACGAGGCAAGGGGTGTCAGAGGAAATGATGGATTCAAAATCAGCGTCGCTTACTTCTTTTACGTTATCACTCATTGTGTTTCTCCGGTTGTGGGATTTTTTTATATTTTATTATTGTCTACTAGAAGAGTACAAAATTTAAAAAAATATTGTACTCCGTGCTATTTTTCCTGACAAGTTTATTTTTTTTCAAAGTCTCAAATTAGTAAGGGAATACATTGTTTCCAGAAAACTAAGAATACAATGTGTCTCTTTAAAGAAAGATCAAGGGAAGGAAGGTGTTTGACACTTTTTTACAACTCGTGGTATATTCTTCTGCTATTGTAATGAACTTAGTGTTTGCAGCAAGTAAAATTAACAGTCTATGACTCTGTGAATATAGTAAAATAGAAGATTTTTCTCTTATTCAGAAAAAAGTCTCTCAAAATAAATTGGAGCCGGAAATGAATACAACTGTTTCAGATAAGATGTTTGAAAAAGCAAAAGAGGTTATTCCAGGTGGCGTAAACAGTCCAGTCCGGGCATGTAAATCCGTTGGTAGAAATCCTATTTTTATCCAGAAGGCTAAAGGCTCGAAGGTCTATGACATTGATGGTAACGAATATATTGATTTTGTCTGTTCCTGGGGGCCTATGATTCATGGGCATGCCCCTGAGGAGATTATTGAAGCGGTGAAAGAGGCAGCAGATGATTCGACTTCGTTTGGTGCGCCTACCACAAAAGAAATGGCGCTGGCGGCTATGGTGGTTGATGCTGTGCCATCCATCGAGAAAGTGCGTTTTGTAAACTCCGGTACAGAGGCCACCATGAGTGCTGTTCGTCTGGCTCGTGGGTACACCGGTAAAGATGTCATTGTGAAATTTGATGGTTGTTATCATGGCCATGCAGATTCTTTTCTTATTAAAGCGGGTTCCGGTGTTATCACCCTCGGCATTCCGGGCAGTCCTGGTGTTCCCGAAGACGTTGTTAAAAATACCATTTCCATTCCCTATAACAACGAAGAAATACTGGAAAAGACTTTACGGGAAAAAAGTGATTCCATAGCCTGTGTAATTGTGGAGCCTGTGGCCGGAAATATGGGTTGTGTTCCGCCAAACGAATCATTCTTGAAAAAGATGCGTGAGCTTACTGCTGAGCTTGGTATTGTTCTGATCTTTGACGAAGTAATTACAGGATTCCGCCTCTCATATGGCGGTGCACAGGAATTTTATAACATTATGCCGGATCTTACCTGCCTTGGGAAAATTATTGGTGGCGGGTTACCTGTTGGTGCTTACGGCGGTAAGGCGGAGATAATGGATCAGATTGCACCAGATGGACCGGTATATCAGGCGGGAACGCTCTCAGGAAATCCTTTGGCCATGGCAGCCGGTATTGCCAATTTAAAACTTCTGCGAGAACCAAACTTCTATAAAGAGCTGAATGAGAAAGCGGAGTTTTTTGCAGATGGTCTCACAAAAGCAGCAGAATCTGCTGGTATTCCGGTGACGCTTAACCGGGTCGGATCTCTCATGACAGGATTCTTCACACAAGATCCGGTAACCGATTTTGAATCGGCCATGAAGTCAGATGTAGACAAGTATGCAGCGCATTATCGACAAATGCTCGATAAGGGTGTGTACCTTGCTCCGTCTCAGTTTGAGGTCGCTTTTATATCAGCATCTCACACCACTGAGGAGCTGGAAAAGGTGATAAAAATGACTGAATGGTCATTCAAAAAATTGAGCTAAATTTAAGAAAACAATTGACTTTGACGGGTGGGCATGATAACAAATTCAATCGTCTGCTGGCGAAATGCGCTGACAGCAAAAGGTGGAAACAAACATGGCTAAATTGAGTACTGAAATGATAGGTGCTCTCGGTAACTATGGACATATCGGATTCACCTTTGTAATTGCAATTTTTTTGGGTCTTGGTGGTGGTATTTATCTCGACGAACATTTCTTTGAGGGATCTACTTCTCCATGGTTTACATTTATCGGCCTCGCCTTCGGTATTGCAGCTGGTTTTAAGAGTTTATTTGATATTCTTAAAAGCCAGATGGAAAAACCGGAAGACGAGGAAACAGAAGGGTAGTCGGCTGTGCTTGATATTTCATTAAAACAGGTACAGGCCATGAGTTTTGGCTTTCTTCTGGCATTAACAGGTGGTTCATGGCTG
>JAOZLM010000308.1 GCA_029934815.1 Desulfocapsa sp.
TATTCTACTGGCAGGTTATGGCCTGTAAACATTGTTCTATCTTTTAGTTTATCGGCGAAACCTGATGAAATCTTAAGCGATAGTAGGTTTTAGGAGGTATTTACCTTAACAGCGGCAAGGCATCTCATGCCGTCAATGTCTGATCTATATTTCATCTTGATTACTTTCTAGAAGGAATAGCTGTAGAATGATTAACGATTGCTTTCCCTAGGTAAAGTAACAATAAGCCCTGCTACATGGGTCCACAATTTCCTTGGCAATCACGATTAATAAAGAACCCCGCCGAAAGCGGACGGGGTATTGACGCTTTTGGAAAAAGCTTAGCAAAAACACTCAAGATATAAATGAGCGCCCCAAGGGGCTGAGTATTAACTCAAGCTACGCAATAAAAGCAATACAGTTTTCCATGTTTTCATTGCAAACTTCTTTAGTTAAAAAAATAGTATGAAGTGTATTCACAAAGTCTTTTTGTTCGCAGCACTCCGTTTCTGATACTTTCTTTTTTTTAGAAAAAGCCTGACTTTAATCAATGGGATGGCTAGTTTTGAAGTAAGAAAACCCATAACCAGCACACGAAAAGGTTTGAATTTTCCTGCACGCAGCATAGCAGATGATAAGCGTTCGGTAATTCGCTCTTTCCCTGTCACATCACCTGGAATTTGTCTGTCATAGCTTGGAACTTTTCGACCTGCCCGCTTCCACCTATCGACACGAACAGGTACCAGTGACCCCTTTCGACGTGTCTGCATTTTATGGGTTTTATAACTCGGATCTTTGGTGACATCATGAATAACAAGGTCATTCATTTCGGTTGCATGTTGTAGTACTTCTGCACCAATTCGGGTTCGAACCAAAATCCGGGAGTGTTCCTTAAACTTGTATTCTCCGTTTTCATCACGGGTCCATGCGTCACTGACTGATATATCTGAAAACTCACTGGATCCATCAAGACAGGTCTGACAACGTTCGGGCATGTAGAGTGATGTGAAATAGTTATATGCCCCATCTTTATAGTTGGAATAGTGGAGTGGTTTCACACGTCCATCTTTGAGCACGGCCTGCATCTGTCCGGGCCAGTCACCACCCCTGAACTTAAAGTTGGTGATATCAGATCGTTTAAGCCCACGAACCATAAGCATTTCAGTGGTAAGATCAGGTTCCAGTGAACCGCCGCAAAATAAGCCTATAACTACTGTGATTTTTGAGGCAAGTTCCGGATCATGTTTCTGCAACTTCCGGAAGGCATGAATCTGACAAGGAAGGAGTGCTGCAGCAAATTTACCCGGTCGATCCCGTAGCTGCGCCCACAATGCATTGACAGGAATTATCGAATAGCGGGATCCCTGGCTTTCACAAATTTCTTCGTAAGTGCTGGCAATAAAAGGTTCACCAAGCCACGGTTTTTCGTGATTCATACGGGTGACAAGGCAGCCGTCGACCTGACCTGTCTTCAATAAATGGTATAGTAATCCGGTAACGACACCGCCGCCGGCCCCCCCTTTTCGAATCGTGTTATCAGTACTGTAACCGACATAGGTATTTTCCACCTGGCCGTCAAAACCTTTATCGATAAAACGTTCGCCAAACACTTGTTCTGCTAGATCAGCATATTGTATGCTACTGCCGGGACACACTTCGCTGCACAAACCACAGGCAACGCATTTCTCAGTATCCAGTTCGGGATAGAAATTTTGACCAATACGAATTGCGGAGCTTGGGCAAACGCCAGTACAACTCCCGCATCGTGCACACAACTCTTTCCCTGTGAAAAAGACACTAAGGAACGGGGAATCGAAAGTGACGGGATTCTGAGTAAGCGGAGTCATCCCTTTACGAGCCATAAATGCCAGTCCCTTCTGATATTCCGGAGAACGCTCAGGCATCACTTTTGTCACCAAAACCTGGACGACTACACTGCCAAACAGCAGGTTTTCCAAATGCGATGGAACCTTCTGCAATGTTTTTATTTACCAGTGAGTGGGCACCGACAATAGATCCCTGACCGATAGTAACGCCATCCATAATCATCGCATGTGAGCCTATCCAGACATCATCTTCAACAACGACACCACCTTTAGAGATAAATCCCTGCTCAATGATTGGAATATCATTCCGATCGTAAGAGTGATTACCGCCGGCACACAAATAGGAATAGGCTGCAAGCAGTACATTTTTACCAACTTCGAGCTTACTGTCAGTTGCAAGAATGCAATTCGCACCAATATCACTCCTCTCACCTATTGAAATTGATGCATTTCGTGCACGTACAATAGTATTACGTGAAATAAGCGTTCCACTTGCAATGATAATTGAGCCATTTTCACCTCGTGCATCGATAACAACATTATCATCAATGGAAACATTACTGCCGATTTCAATTTTCAGACCACCACGAATGGTAACGTTACGACCAATGATGAGTTGTTTTCCACAAGAAGTGAGGATATATGGGTAAAGTTTCTGGCGCAGCCAATACCCTGGCATACCCGGAAAATTCCCAAGCACACCGGTGATAAGTTCATAGCACAACAATGCACCCAAACGTGGCTGACCAATTGCAAGCCGTGCATAATGACGCCATGCAGATTCACTGCGATCTTTCAACTGCTGCTGTGTCTGTTGTTGGAATGGTTTTTTCTCAGGCATTATAGTTTGAACAACACAATGTTATAATGATCGATAGTAATTTTCTCTGCTATTTCTCTACTACTTGTCTGCCAGACGTAAGATACCACAGACATTCCTCACAGTAAAACAAATCTCAACAAATGACGACAAACAGAAAAAGGCTATGGAAACAGACAGGGGGAATAACTACAAAATGCAGAACAACGATGCTAGCGACAAAGCACACAACAACGAAAATCAGCAGTCATAATAGTAACAAAACGATACCACAATGACTGCTGCCTTCTCGTAATTTTAAAACAGTTATTACGTTTCTTATCCTTTTATTACACAGGATTAATAATTAATGTGGCTCGTTCTGGAAGAACAACCAGCTGAACCAATTACAGCCATACCACGTCCGGAAACGTCAGACTGTTTAACAATGACGCTACCGCTTTCAAAGCGACTACCATTATTGCTGGTTACTTCTGTTGTTGAACAACCATCTATAACAACGGTGAATTGCTCGGGATATTTTGACATCGTCTTACCGTAGTACCAGGTTGGCCTGTCGCCATTATGACGGCCCCAGTAAAGACCCTTTTCGGTACCTGAGGTTGCCTCAGTAGCTACCTCCGTAGCTACCTCTGTGGCTGGCTCAGCTATTGCGGTGACCGTGCCACTTGTTACAGCATGGGCAGGCAATGCACCAAACTCAACAACAGGACTTGTC
>JAOZLM010000309.1 GCA_029934815.1 Desulfocapsa sp.
CGGGCACAGCACATAACCTTGTACCATGAAGCTGTTTTATTTGTCAATTGTCAAACAATCATTGATGCCTCAGAAACAATCTTTTTCATTTCTCTCACAGCCTGATCAAGTCCGACATACACTGCACGAGTGATAATAGCATGGCCAATGGAGAGCTCTTCTATGGTGTCAATGGCGGCTATGCGAGAGGTGGTTTGATAATCAAGACCGTGTCCGGCATTGACACGTAGCCCCATCTCATACGCTTCATCGGCTGATGCGGCGATCATTTTATATTCATTATTTCGTTCAGAATCGTTTGTCGCATCGCAATATCTGCCGGTATGCAACTCAACATAGGTTGCACCAATATCATGGGAAGCCTGAATCTGTTTACTTTCCGGATCAATAAACATAGAGACAGCTATTCCGGCTTTTGTCATTTGGGCAATTGTTTTAGCAAGTTTTTTCTTTTGTCCGGCAACATTAAGCCCACCTTCAGTGGTTAATTCTTTACGTTTCTCAGGGACGAGGGTGACCATTTCGGGCTTAAGATCTAAAGCAATCTGAATGATTTCTTTATTTGCTCCCATCTCAAGATTCATTCTGGTTTTGATGGTTTGGCGCAGTAATATGACATCGCGGTCTTTTATATGCCTTCGGTCTTCTCGCAGATGCACTACAATTCCAGCAGCCCCAGCAAGCTCGCAAATCGCAGCGGCGGTAACGGGGTCAGGTTCGGTAATTCCTCTGGCATTCCTGACAGTGGCGACATGATCAACATTAATTGCTAGGTGGGTCATTGGATTGCTCCCTGTATTTTGTAATTCTGTGATTAATTTTTGTTCAAGATCCCACATGGCGATGGCTTCTTTTTCTCCACGCTCATGATCGTGTCCCAGTAGATGGAGTAAGCCGTGGGTGAGTAACCATGTGAGATGGGCGTGTAGAGTTGTTTTTTTTTCTTTTGCCTCTCTTGCAGCCGTTTCAACAGAAATGACAATATCGCCAAGTTCTGAAAAAAGTGATTCTGAAAGAGGGAAGGAGAGCACATTGGTAGGCCCTGAGATTTTTCGGTAGTGCTTGTTCAGCCAGGCAATTTCTTCATCATCAACCAGCAAAACAGACAGGTTGTGATCGGCAACATTGTTTTTACGCATGAGCCAGTTAGCGTTGCGTAGCAGAAGTTGTCGGCTGATATGTAAATCCGGCAAGTCGTAATTTATGGTACAATCAACGCTCATAGCAACAACCTATTTTTTTGATCCTGCATTCGTTTCGTATGCAGCGATGATTTTTTGAACGAGGGGATGGCGCACCACATCACGTTTAGTAAAATTGCAAAAGCTGATTCCCTTAATGTTATTTAGAAGATGTTTTGCGTGGCGTAATCCGGATTGTTCAGCTCGGGGAAGATCAACCTGGGTGATATCACCTGTAACTACTGCTGAAGAGTCAAAACCAATTCGGGTCAGAAACATCTTCATTTGCTCTCTGGTTGTGTTCTGGGCTTCATCAAGAATAATAAATGCATCACTTAACGTCCTGCCGCGCATAAAGGCAAGTGGTGCTATCTCAATAATACCTTCTTCAATGAGGCTGGCACTTTTTTCTGCGCCCAGCATATCGCTTAGAGCATCGTGCAAGGGACGCAGGTAAGGATTTACTTTCTGAGCAAGATCCCCTGGCAGAAAACCTAGTTTTTCACCAGCTTCAACTGCTGGCCGGGTGAGTATTATCGATTTGGCCTGACCGGATACCAGTGCAGAAACAGCCATGGCAACAGCAAGATACGTTTTTCCAGTACCGGCAGGGCCTATACCAAAAACAATATCATTATTACGAATGGCATCAATATAGTTTTTCTGGTTTTGGGTTTTTGGTGAAATAATACGCTTTTGAGCCGTGATATATACTTTATCAAGAAATATTTTATCAAGACGAGAGTTGGGAGATGCTTCAAGTACCTGAAGACCAAATGCAAAATCAGAGCTGTAAACCTGAAAGCCTTTTTTAATTAAGTCATAAAACTGCTCAAGTAAGTCTGAGGCAAGCTCAACTGCATGCTCGGGGCCACAGAGTGTAACTCCATTTCCCCGAGTATGAATTTTGATTTCAGCCTTTTGCTCGATAAGCAACAGGTTTTTGTTAAGTTCGCCATAGAGGATCGCTGCCTGGTTATTATCAGGAAAGCTAAGATCCCGGCAAAAGCTATTTGGCGAGTGCTTCATCAATAAGTTTCTGGAATGCTGGTAGTTCTCTTCGCTTCAGTTTTACACCATTAACAAAAATAGTAGGGGTGCCTGTGACACCAGCTTCTTTTGCGTCGTGAAGATCTTTTGCCAGTTGTTGTTGAACTGCAGGGGACTTGAGATCAGTGTTGAATTTTTCAAGATCAAGTCCAAGCTTTTTGGCAATTGCATCAAAACTGTCTTTATTCAGTTTTGGTGTGGCAAAGAGTTCATCGTGGAATTCCCAGAATTTCCCCTGATTACCGGCGGCAAGTGCTGCAAGTGCAGCAGGGGCAGCAAGTTTATGGAAATTAAGAGGCATATTCTTTAAAACAATTTTTACGGTGTCAGGATTGTGCTCGAGCACCTGCTCGAGTAGCGGCACAGCTTTGCCGCAATGAGGTCATTGAAAGTCCGTAAAAACGGCAATGGTCACCGGTGCATCAACTTTACCAAGAAAAGGTGATCCTGTAACGTCGATATCAACAACAAAATCCACAGAAAGATCGGTGAAGCTGTTGTCTTTATCGTTAAGGAGATAGAGGCGTTCGCCACGCGGGGCTATATCAATGGACGATACCCCTTTTTTTACAGCAATTTTGCCAAGAAGATTTCCATCGGCAGCATATACTAATACCTGCTGTTGGTCGGTGAGAATAAAAACACGTTGACCGTCTAAAGAATAAACGAGATCAATGGGTTTCCCGGGAAGTTCCCAGCTGTTCTCAACCTGCCACTGCACGCCGGAAGCGCCGGAGGCATCAGCAACTGCAAATGCAGAACTGGTTGAAAAGGACAGCATAAGTATGGCACAGGCCGTTAGACACTGTTTTATCATTATTGGCTCCTTTCGGTGGTTTTGTATGTGTTTATAAATAATTGAGTGCTACTGTAACAAAGTGACAGATATAGTCACTGCAAATTGCTTTTGCAAGGGACTGATCGAAAAATGGGCTTGCAAATGAAGAAAAATAGCAAAAAAGTGAGATTTTTTACTTATAGTGACGTATCGGTCTTGACTGTCGGCATAATGTGAATTATTTACTATCTGGTTGTTACTGAAATTTCCAACTTGCGAGGGTGGCGGAATTGGTAGACGCACTGGTCTTAGGAACCAGCGCCTTTGGC
>JAOZLM010000310.1 GCA_029934815.1 Desulfocapsa sp.
TGTACCTGTCGCGAATCTAAAAATGCTATGAGGTCAAATGCTTTGTTTTCATCAAGCAGGAGTGGCCTCATCTGCATAATTTTGTCTACGGAAAAAACAACGGCTGGTGACCTGGACTCATTGTTGGCCAGATATTGAACGGTCACCAGTGCTGCAGATACCACAGAATCAGATGTCACTCTGATATCGGAACAGGTCTTCAGTATCCGTATCTCCGGCTCATCTCCCAGTGAAAACGATTCAATGCTGAAAAACGAAAATCCCATCTCACGGGCAAGCTCGGCACTGCGAACCAGGCTGTATCGGCCAAGTATTGCATAGGATTGTTTCCATGTACCTGAGTAATGAATTTCGAAACGTTTGGGGCCGATCTCTTCTTCACTGTAGCCAATATCGTTTCGGTCAAGAGCATGGTATGCATCGAGGCCTGGGGATACAGCACAGGATGCAAAGAAAAAGATACAAAGAAAGTATCGAATATCGAACAAGGAATGCCGGGTACGAATATTCTGTGGTTCTCTTTTACTTTCCAAGTAAAGCTGCGCCAATCCCATTGCCAACCTCACAATATTCGGGAAATTTAACCGTGGTTCCCAGTTTTTCGGCAACGTTTGGCAGAAAATATTTTGCCGCTGCACCAATACCGATAAGTGGCATTTTTAAACTGAATTGTACTCCCAACACCGGGTGGTCGCTGCGTGAATTGATAAAACCAGTCAGTGATTTCCCCCAGTAGTGGTGAATAACATAATCGATGAGCAGGTTTTCAATACGTTCCTCTGTGATCCGGATGATTCTCTGGCAGAAATCTTCAACATCCATATTGGCCAGGGATGCGAGAATTGTCGCACCAGCTTTTGCTTGTTCACCATCTCCTATGGAAATCTTTCCAAGCACATGCAGGGCATCGGTGGGGGTGAATCCGGTTTCAAGGGTCAGTTGCTCTCTTGCAAGTTGTTCCAGCTGTTTTTCCAGAGGCACTCCGGACATTCCTGTGGCCTTGCTGATCCCGGTGCTTGTGGATGGACCGTTTTCTGTAAGATATTGTAGGATGGTATCGTTCCTGCTGCTATCCAGTTCAGGAATCAGAGCAATGCATTTACTGTTCTGCTCGGTTCCCAGCCACTGTTCCGGGTGAGGAAAGTCGTCGGTCATGGAAAGGGGGATGACCCGATTTGGGCCCAGGTGAATCTGACCTTTACTATCCAGCAGTACATGGGAGTCTCCTCCGATACCACCAGTAAACATGTCCACGGCTTCCACATGAGTTTGCCAGCGACCAACTTTACAGCCATCGGCAGATAAAACTGTTTTCCCGTCTCGAATCATAGCAATATCGGTTGTGGTTCCACCAACATCAATCACCAAAGCATTTTCTACGCCTTGGGCTGCCCCAAAACCAGCTGTACAGGCAGGTCCGCTGGCCACTGTTATTCCAGCTTGCTCAGCGGCGCTGTTTATGGAAACCTGATCGCCATTTCCGGCAATAAGAACAATGGGACACTCAAGCTTGTTTTTAATGGCTGCCGCCTGAATACCGGCAACATAATCCTGCATGAGCGGCATCAGCTTAGCATGTAGTGCGGCAGTGGCTGTTCGGTCCTGCATGCCGGCATTGTGACTGATCGTGTGAGAACAGAAAACGGGCTTTGGGTCCATCATGGATATTGCCTTTTCTGTGACCATCTCATGGCTGGGATCTTTCATGGACATGGCTGAACAGACTGCGTAGGCATCCACCTCATTTTTCAGACCCTGAATGGTATCCACGATATTGTTGAGATCCAGTGGGTCCTCTTCTTTGCCCATGATATTGTGGCCGCCTTTTATAAAAACAGTGGCGGTGATGGGGAGTTTAAAATGTTTCACATAGCCAATGACAAAAGCAGCAACCCGGGCACCCTTATTTTCAATGACAGCGTTGGTGGCCAGGGTAGTGGAGAGTGCCAGGCGTGAGACCTGTCTGGCATCAATATCGGTTTTCCGGAGCAGGCTTTCCAGCGCTTTTGCGGTGGAGAGTGCAAGCTGACGATGGTTTGTGGGAACCTTGGCCGTTGCCAGGACAGTGTTGTCCGTAAGGTTGAGTAGTACTGCATCGGTGTAAGTACCGCCGGTGTCTATTCCTATGATATATTCGGTCATGTCAGTTATCATGGCGTCGTAAAAACTCTTCATCTTCTTCGTCACTATAAATTTGATGTCGCTGCGACGTACTCAAGTACGTCTCACTCTATCAAATTCACGTTCCTCGAATATGAAGTTTTTTACTTAACCATCCTAAGTTTTACTTTTTTAATTTATTAAAAATGAATCGGGAGCGATGTACCATTTGTCAGATATACTGTAAAGGTGCTTATGAAGCAATGACGCATTGTATCTTGTTATCCTCCTTGCTCTGGTGTATCTTTTTTCGCAATTAATGATCGATTTTTAAGGGTGAAATATGAGTTTTTTACAAGTAGAAGAAAAAACGTACGTTGTCTTTGGTCTGGCGAATAAAAAATCAGTGGCAACAGCTATCGCCAGGGTACTGGTGGAAGAGGGAGCAAAGGTTATTCATGTGGTACGCTCTGAAGAGCGGGCTATTGCTGCCAGGAAACTGTTCCCGGATTCTCCGGTGTTTTTATGTGATGTGGAGGATGAGGACAATATCATCCGTGTACGGCAGGAAATCGGGGAGCATGTAAATGAAAAAGAGGGTGGTCGTATTGATGGTCTTGTACATTCCATTGCCTTTGCAAATTACTCCGAAGGTCTTACCCCGTTCCACGGGACGCTGAAAAAAGATTTTCTTCAGGCATTTGATATCTCCTGTTTTTCTTTTATTTCCATCTGTAATCACTTCAAAGATCTTTTTGCTCCCGATGCCTCGGCTGTAACAATCTCTATTTCAACCACCAGTATGGCTGCGGAAAACTACGGCTATATGGCACCAATAAAAGCGGCACTGAATTCGTCGGTCTGTTTTCTGGCAAAATCCTTCTCATCGTTTTCGAATGTTCGTTTTAATGCTGTTGCTCCCAGTTTGCTGAAAACTTCTGCCTCAGCTGGTATTCCGGGTTATGTGGATTCGTATTTGTATGCAGAAAAAGCAATTTTACGAAAAAAGGCTCTGAAGACACAGGAAGCAGCAGATCTTGCCGCATATTTACTCTCTCCCAGATCTTCAGGGATAACGGCACAAACGGTGGTTGTGGATGCCGGAATGTCGGTGAATTATTTTGATTCTGAGATCGTGACTGCTGCGGTCAGTTGATGGATTCGTAAAAAGATACAATACGTCAAGTCCGTCATTCCGGACTCGATCCGGAAT
>JAOZLM010000311.1 GCA_029934815.1 Desulfocapsa sp.
ACTGTCCAGAGCCCTGATATTGAGATAAGACAGGACCTGTTCCAGGATGTAACTGCCGAGCAGAATGATAAGTATAAAGACCAACCAGTTATTCATCATAATTTCAGAACGTCCTCTACCCGCTGCAGGCTATCAGCAAGACTTAAGGTCAGACGCACAATACATTTGGACTTAGCAAGCAAATCATGGGGGACACCGCCATCAAGACTGAGGATATCGCCCCGTTCCAGATGCAACACCTTCCCTTCCACTCCAAAATCCAACGTTCCTTCTACCATCTCAACGGTTATTGGGTGGGGTGTCTGATGCTCTTTCATGTGCTGATTTTCCACAAAAACAATGCGGATTTCTTTAGAGGTGGCGGTTTCCATCAAAACAGAAATTGCCGGCTTCTTCTCGTTGTAGCTTAAATCTTTTAAAATATTTGCTGTTTTCATTATGATCTCCTAATTTAATAGTAGCCTTATTTAGGCTGTAAAATTTCCTTCAGATAATATCCGGTGTACGATTCTTTTTCTTTGCACAATGCCTCAGGAGTTCCGGTGGCAACAATTGTTCCGCCAAGTTCACCGCCTTCCGGGCCCACATCAACTACATGGTCAGCAGTTTTCACCACATCCAGATTGTGTTCAATAACAACCACACTGTTACCGTTATCAACCAGCCTGCTCAACACTTTTAACAGATGTTTAATATCACCCGGATGCAGACCTGTTGTTGGTTCATCAAGTATATATAAAGTCTGACCGCTGGCTCTGCCTGACAATTCTTTGGCAAGTTTTACCCGTTGTGCTTCGCCGCCTGACAACGTTACAGATGATTGCCCCAGACTGATATAGGTCAGTCCCACATCAAAAAGAGTTTGCAGACGATTTTTTACCGGAGGAATGTTTTTGAAAAACTCCAGTGCTTCGACAACAGTCATGGAAAGGACTTCGTGAATATTCTTGCCTCGATATTTGATTTCCAGGGTATCACGATTATAGCGTTTCCCTTTACAGGATTCACAAACCACATAAATATCGGGTAAAAAATGCATGGCGATCTTGTTTACACCCTCGCCCTCACATGCTTCACAGCGGCCACCTTTTACATTAAAACTAAACTGGCCGAGTTTATAGCCGCGAAGACGGGAATCGGGAAGTCTGGCAAACAGTTCACGAATGGGTGTAAAAACACCCGTATACGTGGCTGGATTTGAGCGTGGTGTCCTGCCAATTGGACTTTGGTCAATATCAACAATCTTATCTATATGCTGTAGTCCTGTGAGTTTTGTTTTTCCAATCTGAATGCGCTCAAGCCTGCGTGCAAGACCTTCCTTCACCAGCTTAAAGAGAGTCTCAATAACCAGAGAACTTTTGCCCGATCCTGAAACACCGGTGACACAAGTCATCACACCCAGAGGAAACGCCACATTCACATTGTGCAGATTATTAGCTACACAGTTTTTCAGGCGCAGGTATTTTCCTCTTCCCGGCTTTCGTCTCTTTGCAGGAATCTCAATTCGTTTGCTTCCGGCAAGGTAATTTCCGGTCAGTGATTCCTCGCAAGTGAGTAGTCCCTGCACATCACCGGAATAAACCACCTCACCACCATTCACACCGGCTCCAGGCCCCATATCAAGGATATGATCAGCAGTAAGAATGGTATCCGTATCGTGTTCAACCACGATCACACTGTTCCCCATATCACGCAACTCGACCAGAGTATTAATTAACTTCTGATTATCACGCTGATGCAAGCCAATGCTCGGTTCATCAAGGATATACAATACTCCGGCAAGGCGGGAACCAATTTGTGAGGCAAGACGAATTCGTTGTGCTTCTCCACCTGAGAGCGTTCCCGCACGTCGTTCAAGGGATAAATAACCAAGGCCAACATCTTCCAGAAATGAGAGTCGATCCACTATCTCTTTTAAAATTGGTTCACCAATCTGACGCTCCCGTGTCGTAAAATGGATCACCGGTAAATTTTCCATTAACTGATCAATGGAAAAACAAGTGAGTTCGTGAATATTCCATTCACCAATCTTTACAGCCAGTGCTTCTGCTTTCAGCCGGGCACCATGACAGCTGGGACAGATCTGTTCATTCATAAACTTGCCCAGTTCTTCACGAATCATGGAAGACTGGGTTTCCAGAAAACGCCTGCTTAACTGTGGGATAACCCCTTCATAGGGCTTTTCCGTAGTCATTTGCCGCCTTCCTTTCTCATAATAAAAGGCAATAACTTCTGTTCCAGAGCCATACAGCAACATCTTCTGTATCTTCTCGGGGAGTTTTACAAATGGCGTGGTCATGGAAAACGAATAATGCTTGGCAACAGCGCTTAGCATCTGACCGGAATAGGTCTTCATTCCCCGCCTGCCCCATGGTGCAATGGCTCCATTTTTGAGACTGAGTTTTGGATCAGGTACAATCAGTTCGGGATCAAAATACTGTTTTACCCCCAAACCACTGCATTCGTCACAGGCACCCTGCGGATTATTAAAGGAAAAAAGCTGGGTGGAAAGCCTCGGCATGGAGATTCCACACTTGTGGCATGCTGCAAATTCGCTGAATAACTGCTCCTCACCACTTTCCGGAAACTGCACAAGGAGAAACCCTTCGGTGAGCTTTACCGCTGTGGTCACAGAATCACTGAGTCGGCGGCGACCTTTTTCCTTGATTATGATTCTATCAACCACCACTTCAATGGAATGGCGTTTATTTTTATCAAGCTCCTGAACATCATCAGTGTGGAGAATATCACCATCCACCCGAACTCGTACAAAGCCCTCTTTGCGAACTCTGGCAAGTAACTGCTCATGTCGTCCTTTTCTGGCGGTGACAAGCGGAGCCAGCAAAATCAGTTTTGTTCCTTCCTCAAGAGCTGAAAGAGTATTGACCATATCTTCAATGGACTGGGAGCGAATTTCGTCACCGCACTCAGGGCAATACGGCCTGCCGCAACGGGCAAAAAGCAGCCGTAAATGGTCATAAATTTCTGTTACTGTGCCAACTGTTGAGCGTGGATTCTTGGAAGTGGTTTTCTGTTCGATGGAAACAGCAGGAGAGAGTCCCTCAAGAGCATCAACTTCCGGTTTATCCATTTGCCCCAGAAATTGCCGGGCATAGGTGGAGAGAGACTCGACGTAACGCCGTTGCCCTTCTGCGTAAAGAGTATCAAAGGCAAGGGTCGATTTTCCGGAACCGGACAATCCGGTAAAAACCACAAGGCTGTTTCGTGGAATATCAACATCAATATTTTTGAGATTATGCATCCGTGCGCCACGGACAACTATTTGTTGTGGTTCCATT
>JAOZLM010000312.1 GCA_029934815.1 Desulfocapsa sp.
GGTAATATGAAGAGGTTATTATTTTAAAACTTTTTTGGAGGAAATGTATGTTACTCAAAAAAATCACCGTCCTTTCAGCACTCTTGTGTCTGTTTCTTGCGGCTCCCGCATTTGCAAACAAACCAATTGTAATCAAATTTTCCCACGTTGTTGCCGAAAATACCCCTAAGGGGCAGATGGCCAACAAATTTAAGGCTCTTGTTGAAGAACGCCTTGCCGGAAAAGTTGAAGTAAAAGTATATCCAAGTTCTCAGCTTTTTGGAGATAAGAAAGTCCTGCAGGCCATGCTTCTTGGCGATGTCCAGATGGCTGCCCCTTCTCTTTCCAAGTTTAAGACATACACCAAAACCCTCCAGCTCTTTGACCTTCCATTTCTTTTTAAAGACATGGAAGCAGTTGACCGTTTCCAGCAAAGTCCTGCCGGTCAGGATCTGCTGAAGTCACTTTCTAAGAAAGGTCTTATTGGTCTTGGATACCTGCATAATGGTATGAAGCAGCTTTCAGCTTCTAAAGTATTAAAGGTTCCTGCTGATGCTAAAGGCCTTAAATTCAGAATCATGGGTTCTGATGTTCTTGCTGCACAATTTCAGGCAGTTGGCGCTGCACCTCTTAAGAAGCCATTCTCTGAAGTGTTTACCCTTCTCCAGACCAAAGCAATTGACGGTCAGGAAAACACCTGGTCAAACATCTACTCCAAGAAATTCTTTGAAGTTCAGCCCTATATCACCGAATCTGATCATGGCGTACTTGACTATATGGTAGTTACCTCAAAAGAATTCTGGATGGGACTGCCAGATGATATTCGTCCTGTAGTTAAAAAATCTCTCGATGAAGCCATTGCTCTTGGTAACAAAGTTGCCAGCGAGAAATCAGTTTCTGATAAGAAGAAGATCACAGAATCCGGTCGTTCAGAAGTTATTACTCTCACCGATGCAGAGCGTAACCTGTGGGTAGAAGCAATGAAGCCTGTCTGGAAGCAGTTTGAAGGTCAGATTGGAAAAGAGCTTATTGACGCAGCTTACAATTCCAACAAGTAAACCCTTGTAGTTCCTAAAGCCGCGACAAATTCAACTGAATTAGTCGCGGCTTTTTTGTTTGTTATTTTCAGTGGTTAACAGCCATACTTTAAACACTGAAAATAGAACACAATTACCTTACATTATTCAGCTATAGAGGATCAGATGCTATTAAATATCTGGGACAAATTCGAAGAACGCATGATCGCCTTTCTTCTCGTCTTTATGACCCTGCTTGTTTTTCTCGACGTGGTTATGCGATTTGGTTTCGGCACAGGATTTCTCTGGACACAGGAACTTACCTTATATACATCTGCCTGGTTTGTGCTCTTTGGAATCAGTTATGGCCTGAAAGTCGGTGCTCATATCGGTGTGGATGCTGTTCTTAAACTTGTACCCCCAAACGTTCAGAAGATGCTGTCTGCACTTGCCGCCTTTTTTTGTATCTGCTACTGCTTCTTGTTTATGTACGGTTCCTGGGTGTATTTAAATAAGGTCTATATGATCGGTATTACCGTAGAAGATCTCCGGTTCCCCATGTGGTTTGTTAACACTTTACCAGATTCAATTATAGAGGCGTGGCAAATTGACCTTGAAGATCCACTCCTTCCATTGTGGATGCCACAGTCAATACTCATGTTTGGTATGGGGTTGTTTTCTATTCGCCTTATTCAACTTTTTGTCAACATTATTACCGGGAAAACAAGTGGCTTTCACCATATTGACGAAGCCGAAGAATCACTTAAACTTGCGAAAAAGCTTTCCATTGATGAGGACGAACTCTAATGACCATCGCCACACTTTTCATATTACTGTTTGGATCTATGATCATTGGAATGCCGATCGCCATTGCTTTAGGGTTTTCCAGTGTTACAACCATCCTTCTGTTCTCTGATGATTCCGTAGCCTCGCTGGCACTCAAATTATTTGAAGCATTATCAGAGCATTACACACTTCTTGCCATCCCATTTTTCATACTATCTTCCTCATTTCTATCAACAGGTGGAGTGGCCAAACGTATAATTCGTTTTGCGTTATCGATAGTCGGCCCCATTCGTGGCGGCATGGCCATGGCCTCTGTTATGGCATGTATGCTCTTTGCTGCTGTATCAGGATCATCACCTGCCACCGTTGCCGCTATTGGTACCATCGTTATTGCCGGAATGGTGAAATCAGGGTACCCCGAATCTTTTGCAGCCGGTGTTATTTGTAATGCAGGAACCCTTGGCATATTGATTCCACCTTCTATTGTTATGCTTGTTTACGCTGCAGCCACCGAAGTCTCTGTTTCTCGTCTCTTTATGGCAGGAATGGTTCCCGGTTTAATAATGGGTGGTATGCTGATGATCGGTATTTACATCGCCGCCTGCTATAAAGGCCTTCCTAAATCTCCATGGAAAGGTTTTGGCGAGTTATTCAGCGCCGCTTTTTCAGCATCTGGCGGCCTGATGCTTATTGTTATCGTACTTGGTTCCATCTATGGCGGTATTGCCAGCCCTACTGAAGCTGCCGCCGTCTCTGCAGTGTATGCCTTTGGAATATCAGTTTTTGGATATCGTGACATGGGGCCACTTAAAGCTGTTCCCCTGCGTTTGCCGAACGAATCTCTGCCTTCATCTTTTTTTAGAAATACAAGACAGACGATGTTCGCCTTACCTCTGTGCATCACGGATAAAGAAATAAACAAAACAATTATGGATGCGGCCAAAGTATCCATAATGCTGCTCTTTATTATTGCCAATGCCATGCTCTTTGCGCATGTGCTTACAACAGAACGAATTCCGCACATGATTGCGGCAGCAATAACTGGATGGGGGCTCTCTCCCTGGGCATTTCTGCTGGTTGTAAATGTTTTATTAATCCTGGGCGGCGATTTTATGGAGCCTTCAGCTGTACTGCTGATCATGGCTCCTATCCTTCTCCCCATTGCTGTACAACTTGGAATCGATCCCATTCATCTGGGTATTATTATGGTTGTGAATATGGAGATTGGAATGGTAACACCGCCGGTTGGGCTTAACCTGTTTGTGACGGCAGGAATAACGGGACACAGCCTTGTGTGGGTGCTAAAAGCCGCTCTGCCGTGGATGATGATCCTTCTTGTATTCCTTGCTATGGTTACTTATATTCCGGAGATTTCTCTTGCTCTTCCTGACTACTTTGACAAGATTAAGGGATATAAGTAAGAGACGAAAAATGAATAGCAGATAGTGAACATAGAACAAAGAAGTACCTGATTGCCACTGAAACGCAGCTACTGCCTCAGTCATTCCGGACGT
>JAOZLM010000313.1 GCA_029934815.1 Desulfocapsa sp.
ACAATCAAGGAGAGCATTATGGATTACAGGGACACCCTGAATCTGCCGAAGACCAAATTTAAGATGAAGGCCAATCTGAATCAGAAAGAGCCCATGTACCTTAAACGCTGGGAAAAAGAGGATCTGTATGGAATGCTGCAAAACCATGCGGAAAACAGACCATTGTACGTCTTACATGACGGCCCTCCCTATGCCAATGGTCATATCCACTTAGGCACTGCTTTCAATAAAATTTTAAAAGATATTATCCTCAAATCCCGCCGTATGGCTGGTTTTAATGCGCCGTATATACCAGGTTGGGATTGTCATGGCCTGCCCATTGAACATAATGTCGATCAGGATCTTGGGGAGAAGAAAAACACCATCCCTAAAGTTGCCAAACGTGGAGCCTGCCGGAAATATGCAGGGAAATGGGTGAAAATCCAGAAAGGCGAGTTTAAGCGCCTGGGTGTTCTTGGTGACTGGGATAATCCTTATCTCACCATGAATTATGATTATCAGGCAACCATTGCTGCTGAGTTTAACAAATTTCTACTTTCCGGTTCTGTTATCCGTAATAAGAAGCCTGTTTACTGGTGTTCCACCTGTACAACAGCACTGGCAGAAGCAGAAGTGGAATATTATGACCATCGGTCTCCTTCTATTTATGTGAAGTTTCCACTGCTGGATGATTTTTCCGATATTGATCCATCTCTTGCAGGAGATAAGGTTTCTGTTGTTATCTGGACCACCACTCCCTGGACATTGCCTGCAAATCTTGCAGTGGCCTTTCATCCTGATTTTGAATACGCAGCGGTGAAAGTTGGAGAAGAAACACTGATTTTGGCTAAAGAGATGGTTGAATCGGTGATGGAAGCAATGGAAATCAAAGAGTATTCTATTGCTGGTACTTTTTCAGCAAAAGCTCTTGAAAATCGAAAGTGTCGTCATCCCTTTTTAGATCGTGATTCTTTATTTGTTTTAGCCAATTACGTTACTCTTGAAGCTGGTACCGGTTGTGTGCATACAGCTCCCGGACACGGTGCAGACGATTATCTGACCGGTCTTCGTTATGGTCTTGAGGTCCTCAGCCCCGTGGACAATGAAGGACGGTATACCGAAGAGGCCGGGCAATATGCGGGCCTGCAAATACCGGCAGTAAATAAGACCATTAATGCTGATATGGCTGAAAGTGGTGCGTTGCTTCATGAAGATACTATTGAGCACAGCTATCCCCATTGCTGGCGTTGTAAAAAACCGGTTATGTACCGGGCAACGCCCCAGTGGTTTATTTCCATGGAGAAGAATGACCTCCAGAAAAAGGCACTGAGTGAAATTGATAATGTGGTGTGGACTCCATCATGGGGGAAACAGCGTATTAAATCCATGGTTGCAAATCGTCCTGACTGGTGCTTATCCAGACAACGGACATGGGGTGTGCCAATCACGGTTGTCAGCTGTGTTGCTTGTGGTGAAGTTGTAAAGAGTGATACGCTGGTTGCAAAAGTGGATGAACTATTTCGCAAAGAAGGAGCAGATGCCTGGTTTAGCCATGAGCTGTCTGAATTTTTGCCAGAAGACCATAAATGCGAAAAATGTGGCGCTGTTGAATTTGAGAAAGAAGAAGATATTCTCGATGTCTGGTTTGATTCAGGAAGTTCTCACGCTGCTGTGTGTGAAGCCCGTGAGGAATTACGCTCGCCTGCCGATTTATATCTTGAAGGCAGCGATCAGCATCGTGGCTGGTTTCAGTCTTCCTTGCTCACATCTGTCGGAACCCGAGGTCGTGCGCCATACAAAGGCGTATTAACGCATGGGTATGTCGTTGATGGAAAGGGCAAAAAAATGTCTAAATCCATTGGTAACGTTGTTGCCCCAAGTGAAGTAATTGAAAAGTTCGGTGCGGAGATCCTTCGCCTCTGGGTGGCCAGTGAAGATTATCGGGATGATGTGAAGGTTTCCGATGAAATATTGAAACAGGTGGCAGACAGTTATCGTAAAATCCGAAATACCATTCGGTATATGCTTGGAAATCTCACTGATTTTGATCCGGCAACAGATGCGGTTGATTTTGCAGATATGGAAGAGATTGATCGTTGGGCTTTGGGCAAATTTGAAGAACTTCGTGAAAAAGTTACGACAGCTTATGAAAAATATGAATTTCACCCCATCCATCAGGCACTGAATTATTTTTGCGGAACCACCATGAGTGCATTCTACCTTGATATTTTAAAGGATAGACTTTACTGCTCAGGAACAGAATCACCGCTTCGACGTTCTGCGCAAACTGTGCTCCATGAGATCCTTGGTGGATTGCTGCAGTTGATGAGTCCTGTGCTCACTTTTACTACTGCTGAGGCTTGGGAGCATTTCCAGAACCTTGATGCATCTGCGCCTTTAAAAGAGAGTATCTTTTTCACCGAGTTCCCTGTAGCAAAGCCGGAAAGACGTGATGCGGCCCAGGAAGAACATTGGGGCAAACTCATAACTGTTCGCTCCGAGATCACCAAGGCACTTGAAGCTGCTCGTCGCGAAAAGATAATCGGACATCCTCTGGAAGCAGAGGTAGCGCTGGTTGTGAAGGGTGAATGGGCAGATTTTATCCAAGCAAGCTTAGAACATGTGAAAGATGTATGTATTATTTCTGTTCTTACCGTTAGCGAAAATGAGGCGGATTTTCCGGATCTTGTGTTTCAGACTGGAGAAGATATTCCTGAACTTGCCGTGGCCGTGCATGCTGCAAAGGGTGACAAATGCGAGCGTTGCTGGACGCGTGATACCTTCGTTGGTACAAATGCAGAGCATCCGCAACTTTGTGAACGTTGTCTTTCGGTTGTGAATGCAATGGATCGTGCGGAGCAATAAGAATTGGTGCTTTCATTATTTATTCTACTGTTTATTATTGCTCTTGACCAATATACCAAGATACTGACAGTAAATAACTTTGCCCTGTATGAATCTCTGGAAATTATTCCCGGATTTTTCAGCCTGACTTATCTTACCAACAAAGGGGCAGCTTTTGGTTTCCTTGCCGGTGTGGATTCGGCCTGGAGGCATTATTTCTTTTTGATTCTTGCATCTGTGGCTCTTGTGCTGCTACTGGTCGCATGGTTTCGTTTACGAAAAGAACATCGTTTTTACGGGCCTGCGCTGGCACTTATTGCAGGTGGTGCCATTGGTAATGTGATTGATCGTGTCCGGTTGGGCGCGGTTGTGGATTTTTTGGATTTTTACGTGGCTGGCCATCACTGGCCGGCATTTAATGTGGCCGATTCTGCCATTCTGGTGGGAGTGGTTCTTTTTCTGTTGTCGAA
>JAOZLM010000314.1:0-1273 GCA_029934815.1 Desulfocapsa sp.
CAGGTTGAAACATAAAAGGCTGTTAGGGGAGAACCTTAACAGCCTTTTTTTATTTCATCAGTTCCATTGCTGCGCTGATAATCGATGGAGAATCAATTTTTGAGTTTTTCCAGAGAGTCTTTTGCGGCCCATGCTCGATAAAGTTATCAGGGTGGCCAAGTAATTGTGTTTTTACTGAAAAGAGCTTATTGCTGGAAAGAAGCTCCAGTACCATACTTCCAAAACCACCATGTTCGGCATTGTCTTCAACGGTGACAACTCTTCCGGTTTTTTCTGCCCACTCACAAACCAGTTCCTTATCAATTGGCTTTATAAAACGTGGATTAATGACAGCTGCATTAATACCAAGTTTTTCTAAACCTTCAGCTGCACGCATGGCAGGATACACTCTGTTGCCAATGGGCAGAAGCAGAACGTCACTTCCTTCACGCAATAATTCACCTTTGCCAATTTCAAGGTGAACAAACTCTGTATCCAGCGTCACATTTTCACCGGAACCCCGCGGGTACCTGATGGCGGAAGCTCCGTCCAGGGATGTTGCAGTGTACAGCATATGCTGAAGTTCATTCTCGTCCTTTGGCGCCATGTAGGTGATATTCGGGATAAAACGCAAGAAGGAAATGTCGAATACACCATGGTGCGTTTCTCCGTCATCACCAACTACACCGCCCCTGTCAATGGCAAGGGTGACCGGTAAATTAGGAATGCATACGTCATGGATGATTTGATCAAGGGCACGTTGAAAGAAAGACGAATAGATGGCAACCACTGGTCGTATACCTTCGGTGGCAAGGCCTGCAGCAAAAGTTACAGCATGCTGCTCAGCAATTCCTACATCAAAGAAACGTTCAGGAAATTGTTCTGCAAATTTTGTAAGTCCTGTGCCTGCGGGCATGGCAGCAGAAATGGTAACGATTTTTTCGTTACTTTCAGCCAGTTTGCAAACAGTATTGCCAAAGACTTCAGTATAACTGATAGACCCGGAGGACGGATGCGGTGTACCGGTTTCAATATCAAAAGGTCCAAGGCCATGATAGCTACCGGGATTTTTTTCAGCAGGTTCGTACCCTTTTCCTTTTTTGGTGATCACATGCACCAAAACCGGGCCGTCAACATTATCCCTGATGTTTTCAAGGGTGGGAATGAGATCTTCAAGATCATGGCCTGAGATGGGGCCAATATAATAAAATTTCAACGCTTCAAAGAGCATAGCCGGAGTGAAGAAACTTTTTATATTTTCTTCACTTTTCTTTAAAACATTTAAGAAACGATC
>JAOZLM010000314.1:1373-3292 GCA_029934815.1 Desulfocapsa sp.
TCTCTTTTTTAATTGGATCGTGTATAAATATAATCTGCAAGAAGTCGCAGAGGGCGAGCTCTGTCATCAAAGAGTGACAAACTGTTTTTAGCCTCTTCAACTGCTGCTTTTGCTTTATTTCGTGTTTCTTCAATACCAAAGTAAGCAGGATATGTAGCTTTGCCAAGGGCTTCGTCACTTCCTGCTGCTTTTCCAAGTTGTTCGGTGGTGGCTGTTGCATTAAGCAGATCGTCCACAATCTGAAAGGCAAGGCCAATCTGATTGCCGTACTGTTCCAGAGCGTTGAGCTGTTCTGTGCTTGCTCCGGCTCCCACGGCACCTGCAAGTACAGACGCTGTAATTAGTGCTCCCGTTTTACTGCGATGAATACTTTGCAGTGTAGAAAAGGGGAATGTTGTGTTTTCAGTGGCAATATCGAGAGCCTGTCCGCCAACCATTCCGTAAGATCCTGCAGCCCGTGCTATAATATGGGTAATACGCAGTCGTTTTTCAGCTGAAAGATTGCCGTGTTGCTGATCTCCGAGTAAATCAAATGCCCATGTTAAGAGTCCGTCACCAGCAAGAATGGCAGCAGCTTCCCCAAACAGGATATGATTAGTTGCTTTACCACGCCGTAAATCATCATTATCCATTGCAGGGAGATCATCATGGATGAGGGAATAGGTGTGGATGCACTCAAGTGCACAGGCAACCGGCAGAATATCCTGGTAGTCTGTCTCTTCAGTAATGGCGTTCGCAGCTGCAAGACAGAGAATAGGGCGAACCCGTTTTCCGCCTGCCTCAAGAGAATACCGCATAGCTTTGATATGCTCAGCAAAATCACCCTCAGCTGCGGGGATATAGCTGTCGAAAGCATCCTCAACCAGCTGGCGTTGTTTATTCAGGTAGTCCTTGATCTCCATTATCCAACTCTTCAAAGGGGACTTTTGTCAATTCACCCTGTTTATCAAGGAGTAGTTCTACCTTTGCCTTGGCATCGGTGAGGGTCTTATTGCAAAACTCAACAAGCTTGATACCCTCATCAAATTTTTTCAGGCTTTTCTCCAGACTGAGATCTCCGTCTTCAAGTTCTTCGGTTATCTGTTCAAGCCTTGAGAGACCATTTTCAAATGTTCTTTTTGCCATAGCTTCTTTCAATAATGAGTGTTTTACTTTTCAATTGATCTGTCACGCATTATATATTCAACCATTGATGAGAAGTCGAGAACTAAATCGGTAAATTAATGTGGTGATATGCGTAAAATCGCGGATGCAATTAAATCATTTTTGAGTTGGCTGGAAACTGAAAAAGGTTATTCGTCACATACCATTCAGGGGTACGGACGGGATTTGCTGAGTTTTCAGGATAGTTTATCTGAAGATATTGAGCTTGCAGATATTGAAGCGATTCATATTCGCCGGTTTGTGGTTTCTCTGCATGGACATAATGGCGCAGCAACAGTCGGCAGGAAACTGTCTGCTTTACGCAGCTTTTTTAAGTATCTTGTACGAAAAAAAATACTGGCTGATGATCCCGTTTCCGGAATTTCCGGGCCAAAAGTGGGCAAACATATGCCGGTTTTTCTGACTGTTGATGAAGTTTTTTCCCTGATTGAAGCGCCGGGGAAAAAAGATCGCTTTATGCTTCGTGATGTTGCAATCCTTGAGCTACTTTACTCAACTGGAATGCGTGTTGCTGAACTGGTATCCACAGATTTATTGAACCTTGATTTTAGATCTGAAATGCTTAGGGTGACGGGCAAAGGAAATAAGGAGCGACTTGTGCCGGTTGGTCGTCCTGCGGCTCATGCTGCTCAGCAGTGGTTGCCGCTCCGCGATCAGCTGATTGCAGATCGTAGTCGCAGGGGCCGTGAAGTTGAAAAAGATGCTCTGTTTTTAAATGGTCGTGGCGGGCGTTTGACGACTCGTAGTGTTGAACG
>JAOZLM010000052.1 GCA_029934815.1 Desulfocapsa sp.
ATCAAATTTGCGTTCCTCGAATATGAAGTTTTTTACTTAGCCATCTGAGGTTTAGGTTTTTACGAGTTTATCAACATTCACTTTAGATATTTCGGGTGTTTGTTCCTGACATTCGGAACAGGAAGAACCAAACAAAAACACTTATAGAAGTACTTGTATACGATACGTTAACAGAACAATATAGCCGATTTAAGAGAGCAAAGCCATATGGAAACAGACAGGAGACCGTTAACAGCTAGTTATTATATGACTATTATTACTTTTCCCCTTCAAATCTTCCTGCTATTTCCAGCGCCTTCTGAATATCATCAGCTGTCAGGAAAAGCTCTTCAAGTATTTCCATTTTTTCCTCAGCAGCAGTCACCCCGTTTTGGGCAGCCAGAGAATGCCAGGCGTAAGCGTGAATATAGCTCTGGGTCACTCCGCTCCCACTGCAATACATGTCAGCAACATGAAACTGAGCCTTTCCCATACCCTGCTCCGCGGCCTTTCTCGTCCAGAAATACGCATTGTTGAGATCCTCCAGCGAACGACCATTGTCGGTATAATTGCGGCCAAGCGCAAACTGAGCAGTGGCATCACCGGACTCTGCATTCTTTTGCAGGTTTTCTGCAGCCTGAACTGCCCCGACACTAAAACACACAACAAACAGGATAAAAACAAGGCGGAAAAGCAACAAGCCGTTCTGATTATGGGTGTTCATACAAAATGCCTACTATAGTAAAGGTTGATAAGCCCGTAAAAAGATCCAGCGCTGTCATTCTGGACTTGATCCGGAATCTATAAGTTACTGTAATAACAAGATTCCGGATCAAGTCCGGAATGACGGACTTGACGTATTGTATCTTTTTACGACGCCACCAAGGTTGCGTCAAATTTTGTTCAAGCTCCGATCACCACACGAGCCACTGTCAATACCTTCACAGAACCCGCTCCCGCTGCCAGCAAAACCTTACTGCACTCAGCAACGGTGGTACCGGTAGTGAGCACATCATCAACAAGAAAAACTGTTCTTTCTTTAATCTGCTCCGCCTTGTGCACAGCAAAGGCACTTCGCAGATTTTTTCTTCTGGCAACACCATCCAGCTTGGTTTGCGGTTCTGTATGCTTACTTCTCTCCAGACAATCAAGCAGTATCTGATTTTTGTTTTCTGGGAAAAACAATTCTGCCAGAAGCTTTGCCTGATTAAAACCACGGGCTCGCAAACGACGAACATGAAGGGGAACAGGAATAATTCTGTCGTCCTCTCCAATGGACATGCCCGGAAGTAAATCCACCACTGCCTGTAAAGCAGGCAATACAGACATATCGCCCTGATATTTAAGATTGTGTAAAAGGGTAGATACGGGTTCCTGATAATGAGCAACTGCACGAGCTGAGTGAAAGGGTGGTCTTTTGCGTAAACAGCTTCCGCACAGATGGTCACCTGCTGTAGAATTTCTCATCCCAAGACCACAAACAGTACAGAGTGGCGAGCTGATGAGCCTGACATCTTCCAGGCAATCTGCACAAAGCGCTGAACCGGGTGCAGACGTCGCCAGTGAACAAATTGTACAGGACAAAGGAAAAAGCAGATCCTGTGCGACAACCAGCCACTTTACCATAAATGAAGAATGTTCAGCTCTTGTCGATACCACTTTTTTATTCTTCCCAATCGCAAAAAGATTTTTTTTCCCAATAATTCATGCTAGAGTAAATCCATACTAAGAAAGCCACATCACTTACACCCCAATTATACTACGATTTACGCTGTGACACAAAAGAGTTCTTCCAAAAAAAAACTACTGGGCGTCCTTATTGGCGGCTCCGGTCTTATCGGTGGTACACTTGCGCATTATTTCAAGACCAAGACTCCTGATACAATAGAACTCCGTGCTCCCAGCAGCAAGAAACTCTCAATCAGAAACGCTGCTGATATCAAAGACTATCTCAAACGTTTACAGCCTGATTTTGTAATCAACACAGCCATTGCCAGTATCGGTGCAGACGCCCAGCTGGCACTTGAAGTGAATTATATTGGAGCCCTGAATCTTGCTCGTGCATGTGCAGCCCTTAAAATTCCTTATATCCATATCAGCTCTGCTGCCACATTGCCAAATGGCGAGAACCTCACCGAAGAAGATACTCTTGCCATCGAACCCAAGCTTAACAATTATGCAAAATCAAAGCTTATGGCCGAAGAGACCATGCGATTCATGCATAAAACAGAAGGTCTCGATTATACCTGTATCCGGCTGGCCATTGTCTACGGCGAACATGATCATAAAACGCAAGGATTCCATCGTCTCTTTTTTTCCATCGCCGATGAATCCATGCCTGTCATATTTACCAAAAAGAAAGTTACTCATTCATACTCCAATGCCAACAAATTTCCCTACTTCATCCACCATATACTAACGAATCGTGAAGAATTTGGAGGAGAAACGTATCATTTTGTTGACAAAAATTCTGTTGAGCTTGCTGATCTTATTCTTACTATCAAATCGTATCTGGAGCTCAAAACCCCGAGGGAAATTTATGTCCCTTATTCCGTAGCCATATTTGGCAAGAAAATCCTGGAGTTCATACTCAAAGGTTTTTCACGAATTGGTATCCATGGCGGGCTCCCGGCTGAACTTATGTTCCTTGAGAGCTTTTACAAAACCCAATCATTATCCGCTGAAAAACTGGCCAACTCAAGTTTTGTCGACCCCTTCCCCACAGAAACGATCTACACCAAGCTGCCGCAACTGGTGGTCTATTATCTCTCACGCTGGACCCATGAGAACATGATTTCCACCTTTAACGAAGATGTTCTTGGCCCGGATACCATGTCACACGATTTTGAGGCATCTCCCCAGGAATTACTGGATAGCGTTCACCTGGACTCCACAACACCTTTCGACGATATTGTCCGCCGATAGATCATTTTCATTCTTTTTCCCTTTTTATCCCTTTGTGCTCTTTGCAAAATTCCGGAAACATGGCATACTGTGAAATTTATTTTCAATTGTTTCTGTAAATTGAAGTAGTTTGCAATAAATTACTGCACTGCAGGCGACAGTAACACAGCAAAGAACAACAGCATCTATTTGATATAATATCTAAAATTCCACCAGAGAAACAGGACAGCACATGATTTATCCTCGAAAAGCACTCTCTCTTGTACTGACTTTAGCTCTTGCACTCAGCATCCTTTTCCCCGTTTTCGCTATAGCTGTTGACCAGAACACCACCTATCTTCCGCTGAAAATTAACAGTCCCGGCGACCAAAGTGAACTGGTAATTCAGGCAGACAGCGGTCTGGAGAATGCTCTTTTCCCGGCTTCTTTTTCCATGATGAACAGAACTGAAGTAAAACAGTTCGTTGATTACTCCAAAGCATGGCCGCCATCACCTGCTGATTTAAAGAAAATAGCCAAAGAGACAGGGCTTGATTACGTTGCTGCCGGAACCCTTACCATCATCGGTGAGCAAATAAGTGTTGATTATAAAGTCTTTGATGTGCTCTCTCCTGCCACGCCAAAATATTATTATCTTCAAGGGGAGTCCATTGAAAATCTCGCAGGAACTATCTCTGAAATAATACGGGACGTAATTGCCTATACTGAACGTGATTACATCATCGCAAGCATTGCACCTGCCGGCAATACACGTATAGATTCCGGTGCAATTTCACGTAAGGTGAAAACAAAAGCGGGGGATTTTTATGATCCTGCAAGCCTTCGCGAAGACCTGAAAGCTATCTTTAAAATGGGTTATTTTGAAAATGTCCGCATAGAAGTTGAAGAAAGCGAAAAAGGAAAGATTGTAACCTTCAACGTTACTGAGAAACCTCTTATAAGAAAGATCGAATACTCAGGGCTTGATGCTCTCTCCAAAGAAGATGTTTCAGAAGCTGCAAATATCACGACCAACACCATTTTAAACAACAGCAAAGTCAATAATGGTGCTGCTGCCGTTAAAGCTCTTTATAAAAGCAAAGGGTACTACAACACCACCGTTACTCCAGAAATCAGTTACATTGAAGATGGGCGTGCCGAACTCCGCTACATAGTTGTTGAGGGTGACAAGATTTACATCGAAAACATTAAATTTATTGGTAACAAAAGCTTTGATAGTGATGAGCTTGAAGATGTTATCGAATCAAACGAAAAAAACTGGCTCACCTGGCTCACTGAGGCCGGACTTCTGAAACAGCAAATGCTTAATCAGGACGTTGCACGGCTTGGTTCTTTTTATAACAATCAGGGTTTTCTGGAAGTAAAAATCGGAGACCCGAAAGTTGACCAGGAAGGCGATGGACTCCTCATCACCTTCACGGTTGATGAAGGACGGCGCTATCGTGTGGGAACGGTGACATTCTCCGGCGATCTCATCGAAGACAAACAATTCTTGCGTGGATTTCTCTCCATTCAGAATGAGGATTTTATCAATCGCCAGATACTTCGGGAAGATGTCCTGCGAATCACCGATCACTACTCGGAAAACGGCTACGCATTCTCTGATATTCGGCCCCGTATGAATAAATCGAGCACCGGTGCCCGGGTGGATATTGATATTCACATAGAAAAAGGCGACCTGGTCTATATTCAACGTATTGCCATCAAAGGCAACAGCCGAACCCGTGACAATGTTATCCGGCGTGAGTTAAATATTGCTGAAGGCGGTGTTTTTGATTCCAAGGCTCTTCGTACCAGTACCCAGCGTTTACAGCGTCTCGATTTTTTTGAAGAAGTAAATATCGTTCCGGAGCCTGCTCTTGATCCATCAAAAATGAATGTTTCGGTCAATGTAAAAGAAAAAAGCACCGGCCAGTTTAGTGTTGGTGCCGGTTACAGTTCTGTTGATTCTTTTATGCTTATGGGCGAAATCTCTGAAAACAACTTCCTGGGACGTGGCGACAGACTCTCTTTTGCTGCCAACCTCAGCGGTAACTCAAACCGTTTCAACTTAGGGTACACCAATCCTCATTTTCGTGATTCTAATCTCTCCATGGGAGTTGATCTCTTTAACTGGTTCCGTGAATATGATGATTACGACAAAGACTCCATAGGTGGAGCGATTCGTTTTGGCTACCCGCTTTTTGAGAAAGTGCGTGGTTACGGTAGTTATTCCTACACTGATACAACCTTGTCTGATGTTTCCCCACTAGCCTCGCAGGTTATTCTGGATTCCATGGATATCAACGTAACCAGTGCCGTTAAATTTAGTATGGTTCGGGATACCCGTGATCGTGGCGTCGGAGCTCACAGAGGATCTGAAAACTCTATCAGCCTCAAGTATGCCGGTGGTCCTCTTAGCGGAGACGCCGAATTCACCAAACTTGAAGGTTTTAGCAGCTGGTACTTCCCACTGCCATGGACCACTGTCTTCCACTTTAAAGCAGCTGCCGGTCAGGTATGGGAGAATAAGCCCAATAAGCTTCCAGTTTACGAACGATTTTATCTTGGTGGTATGAACACCATTCGTGGTTTTGAATTCGGTAAGGCTTCACCAATTGATCCGGTAACAGGAGATCGTATCGGTGGCGACAAGATGTGGTATACAAATATCGAATACGTTTTCCCGCTACTCCCGGAAGCAGGTGTTCGTGGAGTTTTCTTCTTTGATGCCGGTAAGGTTTATGCTCAGGAAGAAGACTGGAATATTGACAGCTATAATAAAGCTGCCGGAGTGGAAGTTCGCTGGATGTCTCCCATGGGACCGTTACGACTGGTCTGGGGTTACAACCTCGATCCCAAGGAGGATGAAGATTCCACCGTATGGGATTTTTCCATGGGCGGTTCCTTCTAGTACCTGATAGATCAAGCTTACTCTTCTATTTATTACTGCGCCGGCTGCATGTTTCATGTAGCCGGCTTCTTATTTTATATACCCCCTCTTTTTGACCATGTCTGATTCATCATTTTCCACCACACTGATCACTCCCGGTAAAAACTCCCGCATCACAGGTCTTCGCGGCAGCTCCCAATCCCTTTTTACCGCCTTACAAGCTCAATCCCAGCCTTGCTGCTGCATCGTTCCCGATGAGGATATGGTGCCTCAGGTCGAAGAAGACCTGAAACTCTTTTCAGGTCTTCCGGTATTCAGCTATCCCGGATACGAGATTCCACCCTATACACCGTTGTCTCCTGATCCCTTAACCACTGCCGCCAGGCTCTCCACGCTGTATAGATTACAGGAGTATGAGCCTCAAACGCCCTTCATTCTGGTGGTTTCAGCAGAAGCACTTATGCGCCGTACGCTGCCGGCAAATATTCTTTCTGATAATGCAGAACTGCTGATGGCCGGAGAAGAAACTGACCGGGATGAGCTGATTGAAAAGCTCAGTAAACTTGGCTACGAACACGCAAGCCTTGTACAGAATGTCGGCGAATATTCTGTACGGGGAGGAATTTTTGATATCTTCCCACCATCCTTCTTAGCAGACAAACGCTTGCACACAACACCATTGCGCCTTGATTTTTTTGGTGACACCATAGAATCCATGCGAGGCTTTGACCCGATCAGCCAGCGTTCCGTTGCTGAAATCGAAGAGGCCATAATCCTGCCTGCAAGTGATATCTGTAGTTCTTCTGGCACAGCAGGAAAAATCTTACAGAGTTTTGACGCAGCAGCACAGAGTCTTGAGTGGGATGTAGATGAATACTATCCAGTCCAGGAAAAAATCCGTGCAGGCCTTCGTTTCCCGGGTATGGAATTCTTCCTTCCCCTCTATTATCCGGATGCAAAACAAACAGATACTCTTTTTGATTTTCTGCCGAAAAACTGCTGTCTGATCCACTATGCACCCGAGCTTGAACAGCAGGCACGGGAGATGGTACATGAGCGAATTGTAAATAACTTTGAAGAGGCCAAAAACAGGAACAACCCTGCCCTGCCCCCTGATCAGATCTTTTTGCTGCCGGATGACACTGAAAAGAAGATGCAGCAGTTTGCACGTATTCGCTACAGCAATGATGCTGATAGTTCAGGCCTTCACACTCTTAGCGCCACCAACCATCAGATTCTAAAACAGGATATCAGCCTGCAACGTAAAGAACGTGGGCTTATCCCACCCCTTTCCGAACAGATTCGTCTCTGGCAGGCTCAAGGCGATCAGGTATTACTCTGTTGCAGATCACAGCGACAAACAAAAACACTGGCCGAACTGCTTGAAAGATACCAGCATCAGATAGAATTTCTGAACAGCCCTGTAAGCCTTTCCAAACTCAGTACAGCACGTTCATCTGATATCCTCTATCTCTGTGATCAGCCTTTAACAGAAGGATTCTCACTGAGCCATAGCGGCATCCACTTTCTTTCCGAATCTGAGTTATTTGGAGAAATGCGCCTTGGAAAACGGCGTAAAGCCAAAGAAAGTGCTGGTGAAACAATCCGTTTCGCTGAGCTAAATGACGGGGATATCGTTGTCCATCGGGATCATGGCCTTGGCAGATATCTTGGTATCTCAACCCTTGAATTGCAGGGAATCGTCAACGATTTTATGCTCCTTGAATATAAAGGAGGAGATAAACTCTACCTGCCAGTCGACAGGCTGAATCTTATCAGTCGATATGAGGGCTTGTCTGATCGCGAACCGCGAATGGACAAACTGGGCACTCAGGCCTGGCGTGCCACCAAAGCCAAAGTCAAAGAAGAAGTATGGAAAGTTGCTGAAGAACTACTCGCCATCTACGCCAAACGAGAAATGCGTGAAGGAAGGCGTTTTACTCCTCCCGGTGCACTATACCACGAGCTGGAAGAGTCATTTCCCTACGACGAAACAGAAGGACAGGATAAGGCAATTACCGCAGTCATCGATGATCTCACCTCAGATAAACCGATGGACAGACTGGTTTGCGGTGATGTTGGCTACGGGAAGACAGAAGTGGCCATTCGAGCAGCCTTTAAGGTTGTTGAAGATGGCGCACAGGCAGCGATTCTGGTACCCACTACCGTTCTTGCAGAGCAGCATTTACAGACATTTAAAGAACGAATGCAGGGTTTTGCGGTAAATGTTGCGTGTATAAATCGTTTTCGAACCCCTGCCCAGCAAAAAGTGATCGTTAAAGATCTTGCCGCCGGTAAAATCGATATCATCATCGGTACTCACAGGCTCCTTTCAAAAGATATCGAATATAATAATCTTGGCCTGTTGGTAATTGACGAAGAGCATCGTTTTGGCGTAAGCCACAAAGAGAAAATCAAAAAGATTAAAGCTGAAGTGGATATTCTTACCCTCACCGCCACGCCAATTCCCAGGACTTTGCAGATGTCCCTGCTTTCCATCCGGGATCTTTCTATTATTTCAAGTGCTCCGGAACACAGAAGACCGGTAAAAACCTTTGTTGCCAAATATGATGACCTGGTGATTAAAGAAGCAGTGCTCAAAGAAATGCGCCGCAACGGGCAGGTATTTTTTGTGCACAACCGGGTCAAATCCATTTACCGAATGGCTGCAAATGTGCAGGAGCTGGTACCCGAAGCGCGCATTGCAGTAGCCCACGGGCAGATGAGCGGTAAAGAACTTGAAGAGATCATGGTTAAATTTGTAAACCGTGAAATTGATGTGCTGATGGCCACCACCATCATCGAATCGGGTCTTGATATCCCCACCGCCAACACCATTATCATCAACCGCGCCGATACGCTGGGTCTTGCTGGAATATACCAGTTACGAGGTCGTGTGGGACGTTCTTCCACCCAGTCTTTTGCTTATCTGCTTGTGCCATCGCTTGATAACCTCAGCAACGATTCCAAGGATCGTTTACGTGCCCTGATGGAATGCAACGAGCTTGGAGGCGGATTCAAACTTGCCATGAGTGATCTGCAGATTCGTGGTGGCGGCAACCTTCTTGGCGTTTCTCAATCAGGTCAGATTGCAGCAATCGGATACGATCTCTACCTTGATCTCCTGCAAAGTACCGTTGCAGATATGAAGGCAAGGGCTGCTGCGGGTAATGGTGAGATTGCATCGGTTGACAGGATAGATCCAGAAATTAATCTGCAGATTTCTGCCTATATACCTGAATCATATATCGCCGATGTAAGCCAGCGATACGTTGCCTACCGCAGAATTTCATCGCTTTCAAAATCAGATGCTGAGGATCATGACAATCTGATGGATGAGCTTGCTGATCGCTATGGTAAGTTGCCTGAAGAAACACAAAATCTCTTCAGGATTGTGGCCTGCAAAAAAGAGCTTGCCGAGTTAGGAATCAAAAAACTTGAGAAAGGAAAAGATTCGTTTGTATTCTCTTTCACCGACAATACTCCACTTGATCCCAGCCTCCTGATGGAATATCTGCAACGGGCAAGTGGAAAGAAAAAGGTAACACCACCAAGACTTACACCTGATGGTCGGCTCATTGTTCCGGTACAATATTCGACAGAGCGCTTGTTTAATGCTTTGCAGGGGGTTATCTCGCAACTCAGAGCCCTCTGTTTTCCGTAAGAGCCTGATATCTTGTAAGTGGCTTGGATTTAACCAGGGAAAATAAATATGAGTCAATCAAAACGTATAGCAGCCATAGACTGGATGCGTGGATTTGTCATGATCCTTATGGTCTTAGATCATGTCGCAATGGTTTACAATGCAAACCACATCAGTTCCGGTTCTGCTGCGATCTATGTAAGCGGTACTGTCCTGCCGGGCTTTGAATTTTTCAGCCGCTGGATAACACACCTATGCGCGCCAACATTTGTTTTTCTGGCTGGCACAGCTTTAGCCATCAGTGTTGAGCGTAAAGTGACCAGAGGGATTGACAGTTGGCAGATTGATAAAGATATACTTATTCGTGGAGCATTTATTGCTCTGCTTGACCCCACCCTTATCTCATTCTTCTCAGGAAAATTGCTCTTCCAGGTCTTATATGCCATTGGTGTGGCCATGATGTGTATGGCTCTGCTGAGACGTTTCTCAAGCCCTGTTTTACTTATTCTTGCCCTTGGCTGGATCGTTGGTGGTGAACTGCTTACTATCCAAAACTGGCCACCCGAATCGGGTAATGGTTCAATTGTTGCGGCTCTCTTATTTTCTACCTACTCATCTGCTGTGGTCAGCATAAAGTACCCGTTGTTCCCCTGGTTGGCCATGATGGTTTTAGGTTGGGTCTTTGGCCGGTATCTCCTTAATTATGGAGAAGGTAAAACACGAGTGAATCCCGTATCCCTGCTATTAGGGCTTGGCTTTTCTGCTCTGTGCGCCTTTTTCATTATCCGTTATTACAATGCTTATGGAAATATGCTTTTATATCGAGACAACATGAGTTGGCAACAGTGGCTGCATGTGAGCAAGTATCCCCCATCTGCCACATTTACCTTCCTTGAATTGGGCCTGATGTCTGTAATATTAGGTCTAATGATCTATGTTGAACCAATCATAGGCGTACGTAAAAATGGGGTGCTTTTGGTGTTTGGCCAGACATCCATGATCTTCTATCTCGTTCATCGCATTATCCTGACCGGTTCTGGAACCTACGGCGGCTTACGTGATTGTTCCGACTTAACTACTTCCTATATCATCACCGTTATTATGCTGGCCTTGCTTTATCCATTTTGCCTCTGGTATCGGGGCATGAAGGCCAGGAATCCTGATATTGTCTGGTTACGATATTTCTAAGGCATATTGTTCCTGTTTTTAAACATGATGGCGTCGTAAAAAGATACAATACGTCAAGTCCG
>JAOZLM010000053.1 GCA_029934815.1 Desulfocapsa sp.
AATATGAAGTTTTTTACTTAGCCATCTAAAGTTTAGGTTTTTACGAGCTTGTCAACCATTGTACTGGTCACAAACATGATAATCAGCAAATCAAAAAAATTCAAAAGTACATTCGGATTATTCCGACATAATCCAATCCACCAGTTCTGCGTATTCGTACTGCTACTATTACCAGCAACAATTGTCCATGCAAATGAGTCCACCATACTCCTTGGGCAATCATGCGCATTAAGCGGACCAGCCAAAAATCTCGGCCTGAAAATGAGAGCCGGCCTGCAGGCTGCAATTGCAGAAATCAACGATAATGGCGGAGTAAAAGGACACACCATACAACTACGCAGCAAAGATGACGGGTACGAACCGGATAAAGCGATCAAAAACACCCTGGAACTGATTAAGGAAGACCAGGTTTTTCTGCTGATTGGCGAAGTGGGAACTCCGACATCAAAAGCCGTTTTACCCCTTATCGACAAATACAAAGTCCCTTTTTTTGCACCACTTACCGGAGCTGAATTGCTTCGTACCCCTGCCCACCCATACGTTATAAACATTCGCAAAAGTTATTATCAGGAAATGGAAGCACTGATTTCTCATCTGACAGACACATTAGGCATGCAGCGTATCAGTTGTTTTTACCAAAATGACAGCTACGGCTTTGCGGGACTTGAAGGTGTAAAACGAGCATTGAACAAAAGAGCCATGCAACTCACATCCATGGGCAGCTATGAACGCAACACCATCGCTGTCATGGGTGGCGTGCAGGACATATACAAAATGAATCCGGAAGCTGTCATTCTGGTTGGTACTTATGCTGCCTGCTCAGAATTTATTAAACTCAGCAAAGCCAAACACCCCGGCAAACGAATATTTGGCAACATCTCCTTTGTTGGAACCAAAAGTTTAAAAGATGCCCTTGGACATTATGGTGAAGATGTAATCGTCTCACAGGTTGTCCCTTTCCCATGGGACGACACCCTGCCTCTTGTGACACAATACAGACAAGCCATGGCTAAATATCAGGGCAATGCTCATATTGGGTTTATCAGTCTGGAGGGCTATATTGCCGGCAGGCTCTTTGCTGCCATTGCAGAAAAGGTACCCGGAAAACTGAGCCGGGAAAAATTTATCCAGACCATGTACAGGGTGGGCAGCTTTGATCTCGGTGGTGTAGTACTTCAGTTCAGCACAGCAACAAACCCCGGAATGGATACCATTGAACTGAGCACTATTTATCCGGACATTAAAAAACTGGAAAATAAGTAAGGCAGCTATGCGACAAACTCACAGCCCATCCCTTGCCTCTGCTCCTTTTCGCTCCTCATTACTTGTTTTGCTGGCTCTTGCGCTTTTTATTGCTCTGTTCTGGAGCATCAATCAATACCAGAACTATCAACAGACCATTCTAAATATTGAACGTAATTACAAAGAACTTTACAGAGAGCGGGCAGAAGAAGAGCTTGACAATGTTCTCGTTTTTATCGATCAGCGCCGTTCTCAGGCTGTGCAGCGTATTGAAGAAACCCTGCGTTTAAAAGTTCAATCTGCATACACCATTGCCTCACATATCTATCAGATGCATAAAGACGATATGGAACTGCCCAAACTCCGTACCGAGGTAGCTGAAACCCTGCGCCCCATTCGCTGGAACAACGGGCGCGGATATTATTTTAGCGGCCGGATACGGGACAGACGAATAGATCTTTTTGCCAACGATCCTCTTCTGGAAAACCAAAACCCAATGGAGGTTCGGGAAAACAGCTACCGCCCCATATTCCAGAACCTATACCGGATTATTGAGGAAAAAGGTGCCGGTCTTTATCGAAACAATTCGATCTCAGTTAGCGAGGGAATTCATTTTCCCGACATGATCTTTATTAAATATTTCAAGCCATTTGACTGGTATATCGGAGCCGGCACATCACAGGAAATCATAAGAACCACCCTCCAGGAAGAGGTGCTTGGCACCATACAAAATATGCGATTCAGTAAAGATGGCCACATTCTCTGCCTGACAAATGACGGTACCATACTCAGTCATCCCCGCAATGAACTCACAGGCCGTTCAATCACAGATTTGGTGAATACAGCGGGAGACAAATACGGGAAAAAAATGCTGCGAAACGGCCTGCAATCTGATGATGGTGGCTATCTCCTGTACAGCAATGAGGTGAGTCAAAACAAACAGCAACGCCTCTCTTTCAGCAAGGCCTATCCCGACTGGAGCTGGATTCTGGTGGTTGATATTTCCATGGATGCCATGGCACAGGCCATTGAAGACGAAACACGTTCCCACACCAGATCATCCATAAAAAATGGTATTATTTTCCTTGGATTACTGGGAATTGCAGTGGTATTTCTCCTTTCCATCGCCTACTACCATTCACGGAAAATAAAAAAGGATATCAGCTTATTTACTGACTTTTTCCGAAAAGCAGCCCACACACAGCTCAAAATAGCCAACGATGATTCTACTTTTGCAGAATTTGAAGATCTGGCAGCACTTGCAAACACCATGGTGGATGATATTGTCCGGAAAGAACATCTGCTGCATCGTGATGAATTGCGTCTGGACACGCTGCTCCAGCTCAGTGAAATGGAAGAATACAGTATCAAAGATAAATATGACTTTGTACTGCACCGAATCACCCAGATCACCGACAGTGACCGGGGATATCTGGCTCTTGTCAATAGTGCAGGAAGCCACTGCACCCTCTGTGCGCAGATAGATCTGCAAACAGGAGATACCAATATGGCAAACAGTGCATTTTCATTAAACGATACCAGCCTGATCGGCAGCTGTGTGCTTGCCGGAAAAGGAATTTTCAACAATACACAGGAAGAACCCACCAGCCACGCTTTTCCATATCGGGAAGCAGTACAGCGAAGAATCGATACTCCGGTAACCGATCATAACACCATTGTACTCATTGCCGGAGTCTGCAACAGCAGCAGAGAGTATGACAACGCTGATGTACGGCAGATGACCATGCTCCTTGAAGGCATGTGGCTCCACGTGCAAAAAACCTGCTCGGAAAAAGAGATGGCACGCCTTGAAAGACAGGTAATCGCCATTGGTGAAGAAGAACGGAGCAGGATCGGCCGGGATCTTCACGATGATCTGGGATCCCACCTGAGCGGTGTCGAATTACTCAGTACAGTCTTACAGAAAAAACTCGAAAAACATGCACCGAATCAGGCGGAACAACTTGCCACCATTCGTAATCTTATTCGGGATGCAATCGAGAAAACACGCAGACTTTCCCATGGTCTCTACCCTGTACATATTATCGAGCATGGCCTTGAAGCTGCCATTGAAGAGCTGTGTACCGAAATAAAAGAACTGTATTCCCTGCCCTGTACACTTTTATTTGAAGGGAATGTCGAACCTCTTAGCAACACGGTCACACCTCATATTTATTATATTATTCGTGAAGCTCTTTTTAATGCGGCAAAACATGCCAGCCCGAATATGATACAAATCACTGTCCGGCGTACAAACAACACACTGTTTGTAATCATCCACGATGACGGGCAGGGCATGGAAGACACACAAAAGAAAAAAGGTTTAGGGCTGCATACGATGCACTACCGGGCAAAGGCAATTGGTGCCACCCTTACGATTTCCCCGGGAACCAAAGGCGGAACTACGATTACCCTTCAGGGAGTAATGGATAATGAACTCAAAAATTCTTATTGTTGATGACCATCCGATTTTTCGGATGGGGATGAAAGAACTGATCAATCAGGAAGAAGACTTCACCGTTTGTGCAGTGGCTGCTGATATTGCTGAAGCACTGAATGCTCTTAAGGAAGAAAGTCCGGATATGGCTATCATCGATGTTGCCCTGGCCGATGAAAACGGGCTGGATCTTGTTAAGCAGATACATAAAGACCGTAAGAATTTTCCCATGCTGGTGCTCTCCATGCACGACGAATCTGCCTGGGCAGAACGGGCAATTCGCGCTGGAGCCCGTGGGTATGTGATGAAAAAAGAAGCTTCCGAATCTGTAATTTCAGCATTACGCGGTATGCGCGAGGGAAAAATTCATGTGAGCAACAATATGGTTTCGCAGCTGTTACATAAACTGCAGGAGGATCCACAAGATCAGGAAAAAACAACAGAAGAGAGTCTTACAGAACGGGAAATTGAGGTGTACCACCTACTGGGATCCGGTCTTTCGACAAGAGAAATTGCTGACGAAATGACCCTTGGCATCAAGACAATCGGAACCTACAGAGATCGAATTAAGCAAAAACTTGGTCTCAAAAATGCCACAGAACTTACCCGACGGGCTGTTCTCTGGACCAGCAATAAAAGCTTGCAATAAGAATTAAAAATACGATAGGATAAAAAAGCAGGGCTTCAGTCAAAACGGTTACAAAACAGGGAGTTCCCTATGACACAGAAACGACAACAGGCAAGAGTTCCAATCAGTGGCCAGGCCATTTTATCCAACGACCATGGAATATGTATTACCGCCACCACTAAGGATATCAGCCAGGATGGCATTGGTATCAATAAACCTGCAGATCACCTGACAGAAGCCGAATACCGGATCAGAGTGAGCACGGATAGCGGCCGGCAAATTCATCTGAGAGCAACCCTTATCCATAGCAGTACTGAGACCACGGGTTTTAAAACATCAAACATTGATGAGAAAAATTTGCAAATCATCACAGAACTGGTCTCCGAGTATCAGACCACCGATGACTTTATCAGGCAGGTAGGTGAGCATGATGTTTTAGAACAGAAATATGTAGACAAAGATGGAAACAAAGTTTCTGTGACATTTGATACAAAATAATATTACTGTAATTTAAGTAGTTTAACGAAGGAAACCTTGTAGGGTTTTTCCCTACCAAAAAATAGGTTCCTTCCCGATTTCTTTCCTTCCTGATTTACGCTATAATTTTACTGTTTTGATTGATGGACTAGTCAGGGTGCAGCAATATCTTCCATAAGGACATATTTTCAATGAGTGATTTTCCAGGACACTTTCTTGCCAGCGATGGTACGCAATCCAATTACTATTCCGAGCCGCTGACAATTCACCCCGGCTCAGCTTTTACTGATGGGAAAGACAAGGATAACAATATCCTTCTTGCCGGTGGGTTTTCCTCTATTCATCCGGATTCTGCGTTTCCTCTGTCTCCCACCCTGCAGCTCAATGGTGACCTGAGCACTATCAGTACAGAAGATATTACAGCCCTTGCCAAAGCTGAATTTGGCCGTCATAACAGTCAATCCTATCGAACATATCTGCTGGAGGCTGATTCCCGCCTGACTGTTCTCAGTGCTGATGCAGCGTCTCTTCATGCCTTTATTGATACCTATGGCGGTATCCTTCAGATCGACCCCATCCTGACAAAAGGCTATGATTCAGAACTAACAACTGCCCATGCAATACAGATTGAAAAGAACGGCAAGGAGTTGCGTCTGCGTTTTAGTGTCAAGCAGCCAATTGATCTCAGTCGTTGTAACTACTGCGGTGATTGCGGCGAGACTTGTCCTGAAAATTGCCTGAGCGAACAACTCTTTTTGGATTTTTCTAAATGCACTCTCTGCAAAGAGTGTGTAACGGCCTGTTCACAGGATGCAATAGATCTCCACGTTGTTGAAAACAGAGAGCTCAATACTCCGGCACTGCTTCCCCTTGAAGGAGCAGGAGTTGAACTTCCGGAAACAAAAGAAAACATCTACTCTGAAGGCAATCTGCCCGCTCTTTTCGAAAAAATTTATACCACTGAGATTGAAGAAGTAATTCAGTGGAGTGCAGACAGTTGCCAATACAGTGCAAGGCTTGGAACTGGTTGCACTGCCTGTGTTGACGCCTGTATCCACCAGGCTATCCACCAGTCTAAAGCGGGTGTCGTAGTTGATCATCTTTCCTGTGTTGAATGTGGTGCCTGTCTTTCCAGTTGCCCTACCGGCGCTTTGCAATACCAGCGTTTTGACGACAAACATTTTATTGAATATTTCAACGATTTTTCATTCGCTCCGGGAAGTACCGTAATCCTTGGCGACGAAGCGACACTGCATAAATTCTGGTGGCACAGCGGGGAAAAACGCTATGAAAATGTTTTTTTCATGGAATATCCACAGCCTGCTGCTCTTCATGCCATGCATTTTTTACTGCTTTACGCAATGGGAGCAGTAAAAATCATTGTGCTGGGCCAGGATCACCCCCAAAAACAGCTTGAAATAACAAATACAATTATTCAGGAACTTCTCCAAAAGGAACAAACAGTACAGACGGTAACAACCGTTTTTGATCTCTCTGCCCTCCTTGGCCAGACCGCTGATGACGGTATTGTAGTAAGCAGTTCCTACCACGATTTTTCCTACACTAACCGTAGAAGAAAGCTTGTGGACATAGTGCAATTTCTGGCTCAGTATAGTGATGCAGAACCGGAAATTATCACAGGTGCTGCCGCCAAAGGTTTTGCGACAGTTCTCTGTGATGAAGCCAAATGCACCGGCTGTATTGCCTGTGTGGGAGAATGTCGAATCGGCGCATTGACAACCGACGGAAGCAGCTATTCACTCAGCCACACACCGGCTCTCTGTGTACAGTGCGGCACCTGTGTTACCGTTTGTCCTGAAAATGCTCTTACTTTACAACCTGGCTTGTCCCTGAAAGATGATTTCTTCAATGAACGCCTGATTGCCGAAACAGAACCGGCACAATGCAAAAGTTGCGGCAAGGTATTTGGCACAAAGAAATCACTTGAAAAAGTAATGTCCATCCTCTCAGCCAAAGGCATGTGGGATAAAACAGACGACCTTCTTTCATACTGCGATAATTGCCGTGTGATTAACCTTTACAAAAGTAGTGAGCATGAGCAAAAAAACAGAGCTAACTGATCGGGATCTTGGCAGGATACGCTTACGATTCCTGGATCTTCTGAAATCATTTTTTCAGGATGAACCAGATGCCGAGCTGTTAAGCCGCTGGCGTGGAATCTTTGCAGCCCTTGAAGGACAAGCCGTCACGCAAAATCTTGACAGTGCCACCCACGAGCTTGGTGAACTGCTGGCCAACAAGACTCTTCAAGAGATCAGGGACGAACACTATGCCCTCTTTGTAGATCCTTACAGCAAACAACTCCTGCCCCTGACGGCTGCTTACTATATCGATGGGAAAAGTTTTGGCCCAAGCCTTGCCAGATATCGTGATATTTTAAAAGAAGGCCAGGTAATTAAGGAACAGAAAGTCACAGATTCCGAAGATTCGCTCCCCATAATGCTTGATGTGCTTATTGCCCTTATTCAGGAAGAAAAACAGGGAGAGACCAGCACCAGGCACTTACAGGATCAGGTATTACAGGAATTTCTTATCCCAACAGTTAAAGCAATTACAAAAGAGATCAGCACTAACTCCGATACTGTTTTTTACGTAAAATGTGTTGCCTTTCTTAAAGCGTATCTTGAGCTTGAACAAGGGCTTTTTGAAGAATAAATGAATCAGCAATAAACAGTTAACCGTCATTCCGGACTTGATCCGGAATCTTGTTATTGCAGCAAGTTAGAGATTCCGGATCAAGTCCGGAATGACAGGTGAAAATCAAACAGAAACCGTTTGTAAAAGAGTGTGCAATCGCTCACAACACCCCATAACCCTTATGGAGGAAACACGTATGAAAGAAAATGATGGCAAAAGGCGTTCCTTTTTAAAGCAGATATTTGCAGGCTCTGCCATTGTCGCAGGCTCTGCACTTGTCGGTAAAAAGGTGCAGGCCAAAGAAACAGCAAAAAGCAAACGTCCTGAAGAGGTGCTCTATAAAAAGAGCGAAGCTTTTCAGAAATATTACGACTCGTTACGTTAACCCCAAAGGGAGAAGCTCACAATGGCTCAACGAAAAATCCGAAGTTCCTCTTCTGTGGGAACAAAAACCAGTCGGGTAACCTTGAATCCCAAGGTCGCCAGACGGTCATTTTTGAAACTGTCAGCTGCAACTGCTGCATTGACAGGTGCTGCAATGACCACCAGAATGACCGCAAAAGCAGCCACTCCGGCAGCAACGAAAGCTGCTTATCCGGGAACCAAAACTGTCCGTTCCGTCTGTACTCACTGCGCAGTGGGCTGTGGAATTGAGGCAGAAGTAAGAAATGGCGTCTGGCTCCGACAGGAAGTGGCTCAGGATCACCCTGTAAGTCGTGGCGGATATTGCTGTAAAGGCGCATCTGCCATCGATATGGTGCATTCTGACAAACGTCTCAAAAACCCGATGAAACGGGTAAATGGTAAATGGCAGAAGATCTCCTGGGATCAGGCCATGGGCGAAATTTCTGATAAACTCACCGCCATTCGTAAAAATGACGGCCCTGATGCCCTCCATCTTAACGGCAGTGCCAAAGTTTCAACGGAAATGGCCTACCTGCAGCGAAAGTTTGCCGCTTTCTGGGGGTCGAATAACGTCGACCACCAGGCAAGGATCTGACACTCTACAACGGTGGCAGGTGTCGCCAATACATGGGGTTACGGAGCAATGACAAATAGTCTCAACGATATGAGAAATGCTCAGTTAATGATTTTTATCGGATCGAATGCAGCGGAAGCGCATCCGGTTTCCATGCAGCATATTCTGCATGCTAAAGAAGTGAACAACGCACCAATTATTGTTGTTGATCCACGTTTTACCAAACTCGCTGCCAAGGCGGATGAGTTTGTACGTATTCGTCCCGGTACTGACTGTATTTTTATTATGGGACTGGTTAACGAAATTATCCAGAAGGGATGGCAGGATAAAGAATTTGTTGCCACCCGCGTTGCAGGTTTCGAGGAGATGGCTGCAAGTATCACCCAATACACTCCTGAAGAAGTTGAAAATGTAACAGGAATTCCGGCAGCACAGAGCAGAAAAGTAGCCAAGATGCTGGCTGACAATCGCCCTGCATCGCTGACCTGGTGTATGGGTGGAACCCAGCATCATATCGGCTCTTCCATTACCCGCGCTTTCTGTATTTTACAGCTTGCCCTTGGAAATATGGGTAAATCCGGTGGCGGCACAAATATCTTCCGTGGCCATGATAACGTTCAGGGTGCCACTGATATGTGTGTTCTCTCTCACACCCTGCCAGGCTATTATGGCCTGTCAGACGGTTCTTGGAAGCACTGGTGCCGGGTCTGGGATGTAGATTACGACTATATCAAAGGACGATTTAAAGAGAAAAAATGGATGAACGCCAAGGGCTTTACTCTCGCCCGATGGTATGAAGGCGTGCTGGGTGAAGAAAAAATTGAGCAATACACACCCATTAAGGCGATGATCCAGTGGGGTTGCGGATCGAACTCCAATTCCCAATACAACAGGGTTGTCAAAGCCTATAACATGCTGGATCTTTTTGTGATTGTTGATCCTTTCCCAACCATGGCTGCTGCGACATGCACAACGGACAATGTGTATATCCTGCCATGTTCCAGCCAGTATGAAACTTCAGGATCGGTTACTTCCACATCACGTCAGATCCAATGGCGTCATAAGATCGTTGATCCGATTAATGGTTGTCGTGATGATTATACAATCATGCAGGATCTGGTTAACCGTCTTGGATTTGCAGATGAATTTTACAAGAACATCAAGGAAGTTCCTGAAGATATCACCCGTGAGATAAACAAGGGAACACTCACTATTGGGTATAACGGCCAGACTCCGGAACGCATCAAAAAGCACATGGCAAACTGGCACACCTTTGACATCGAAACACTACGAGCCAAAGGCGGCCCATGCGATGGCGACTACTATGGAATGCCATGGCCATGCTGGACAGAAGAGCATCCCGGAACTCCAATTTTGTATGATGTCTCAAGACCAGTTGCCGAAGGCGGACTGCCTTTCAGAAACCGTTTTGGCCTGGAACATAAGTACGAACAATCAGGACGTACCGAAAACCAGCTTGCCGCTAAAGGCGTCTACAACCCTGGAAGTGAAGTAAAAGGCGGATATCCTGAGTTTAAGGATGTCGTGCCCGGCACCAACTGGAAGACAGATCTCAGCCAGAAGACCCTGAAAGAAGCAGTACGGCGAGGTATGGCGCCATTTGGCAATGCCCGTGCCCGCTGCGTGGTCTGGACATTCCCCGATCAGGTGCCCATCCACCGTGAGCCGCTGCATACACCACGGCCGGACCTTATCGAAAAGTATCCGACTTATGAAGACAAGCCTAATCATTTCAGGGTATTCACAAAATATAAGAGTGAACAATCTCCTGATCTTGCCAAGAAATTCCCATTTGTTCTCACCACAGGTCGTATGGTTGAACATATGGGTGGCGGTGCGGAAACCAGAAGCAATAAATATCTGGCAGAACTTGCACCTGATATGTACGCAGAGGTGAACCCAAAAACCGGAAACAACCTTGGTGTCCGTGACGGCGATATGATCTGGATTGAGTCTCCTGAAGGGGGCAAGGTTAAGGTTAAGGCATTTTTCACCGAGCGTGTTGACGAAAAGACAATTTTCATGCCGTACCACTTCGGCGGCAGCCTGATGGGTAAATCCATAGCCGGACAATACCCGAAAGGCCATGAGCCGTATGTTGTGGGCGATTCAGCAAATGTCTGTACCAACTACGGTTACGACATTGTTACTCAGATTCAGGCAACTAAAG
>JAOZLM010000315.1 GCA_029934815.1 Desulfocapsa sp.
TGAAGCTCAGGAATATTCAATGGAGCTTTATCAGCAGATTGGCACCTTATAAATTCCTAATTACCATCGAACCTCAGTGTCGCTCAGTTATCATGATCTCGTCATTCCGGACCTGATCCGGAATCTTGTGAAAACAGCTAGTTCCGACGAGATTCCGGATCAAGTCCGGAATGACTCAGGCAGTAGCTGAGCTTTAGTGGTAATCAAGTATAAATTTGTTTCCGTGTTTTTTTTGAAAAGACTCCGATGCATAACCTTACTACAATTCCTTCAGGGATTTAGTCGGATAAAGAAGTGAGTTGTCTTTCTTCCTGAGGTAAATTGAACTGGAAGATTGTAGAGCCGTCATCACCGTTTTTTGCGATAATGCTGCAGTTATGATCGCGCAGGATCTGACGGGCTATTGCAAGTCCCAGCCCTGTTCCACCTGCGCCTGTTTTTGTTTTAGAAGACTGGATAAACTCACCAAAAATAGATTCGAGTTCCTCGTCCGGAATGATTGTACCATAGTTACTAATGGTGATTTTCTGCAGACCAATTCCATCCGCATTTGATTCACTTTCACTAGAAATCGTTATAATAGTTTCTTCATCGCTGAATTTAATAGCATTAAAAAGTAAGTTTCGAAGAACCTGAATGATTTTTTCAGGATCACAATAGACAGGGATACTTTCCTGGTCACTTTGAACAGAGAAGCTAAGATTCTTTTCCATTGCCATGGGAGTAAGTTCTGTCGTTACCTGATGAATAAAAGGGAACAGGTCACATTTTTTCATACGATATCGCATCTTTCCCACTTCAAGTTTTGAAAAATCAAGAAGATTATTCAAAAGGTCCATTAGCCTGTAACCTGACTCATGGACAAGAGAAAAATATTCGTTAAGTTTCTCTCTGCTAATCGATTCGGATCGTTTAATACCCAGTCGGGCATAACCAAGAATTCCATGCATTGGAGTGCGTAATTCATGGGACATGTTTGCAAGGAACTCTGATTTTGCACGATTGGCGGCAAGGGCGGCTTCTTTTGCTTCAATTTGCAAAGTTATATCACGAAGAGTTGCTATAATTACTGATTCATCACCCCATAGTGTTTTATGCAGATTCACCTGAGCGCTGAAATGTAAAGGAGCAACTTTTCTTGTGGCATTCCATTGAAATTCCTGATCCTCGCCCTGAAGTGCTTTTTGCCATATCCCGGGCAAATCAATATCACTATTTACACTGGAATGGAAATTTCTTTCCATTCCATACTGGAGTGCAGTTTCTTTATTTACTCTAAAAAGATGTAACATTGTTGCATTTACATCTATAACCTTTCCATTCAGATCATATATAAAAACAGCATCATGGGCAGCATTAAAAATATCTTCAAGCTTTTTTCGGCTGACGGCTATCTCAGCAGTGGTTTTTTTATGATTGATGATTTCCTGAGCAAGATCTTCATTTAAAATCGCTACTTCTTCTGCATTTTTCTTTACGAGAAAAGTATTTGCCAGGGAGAGCCAGTAATGTTCGTTCCAGTGTTTCGCTTGTACAAGATTAAAGACAAGAAAACTTGCAATGGCTAAACCAATGGGAATCGTCACACTATTAGCGATTAACAATTCTGTGAAAACTGCCGGGAGGAGAATAACCAGCAAGTAGGAATAGGAGAGGCTTTTCCAGATACAGTAGCTAGCCATTGAACCGCCACCGATCCCTGCAAGCAGGATGATTATAAGAGTGATTGACAGTGAATCATGATAAAAAATGACAGCGGTTGATGAAAATATTGCCCAGACTATGGCAACAAACATATTTGACCAGAAAAACAACGGCAGCCATAATGCTTTCGAATAGGATGTGTTTTTTGAAAATACGAAAATAGTTGCAATTCTGACCAGAATTGCAACGCTTAACAGAAGTCCAAGAAAAAGGAAAAGAGTAGGGTGCCCGGCTGCGTAATCAGTGGTGAGTCCGCCAATCACAAAAGCAAGAGGAACAATAACAGCACCTGCAATATTACGATTTTTCAGCTCAATAATGGCCTGATTTTGCAAATCAAGGTGATCATTGTCTGTCAACGTAATTCCAAGGTGTTTCCCGCAACGGTTGATTTCCTGTTGAAAAGGCATGTTTGGTAATAATCCTGCTATGGGATTACAGCACTTAGAGGTAGGGTGAAAATAAAAGTAGCACCTTCACCGACTGCAGATTCCGCAACCAGATTTCCTCCATGAAGGTTCATTATTTTCTGACCAATTGCAAGACTTAGAGCAGTCCCTTTTGAGTGGTTTTCTATGTTTTGTGAATAGAATTCATCAAAGATTTTTTCTATTACTGCAGGTTGGATTCCTATTCCCTCGTCACGGATTCGTAAACTCACATTATTTTGATCTTTTGTTGCTGAAATAAATATAGTGCCGCCTTTGGGAGAAAACTGTATTGCATTCTGAATAGTTGCATAAAATGCTTCATGAAATAATTTCCAGTCAACCTCCAGGTTAAAGTCTTCCAGACAGTTCACCTCAAATTTATAATCTTCTTCTAATGGATGTTTACTCTGATTAACGACTCCGGCAATATACTGGCCGACACTTTGGACACCCAGGTTCAGGGATCGTCTTTTTTTAAGACTTGAAAGCAAGAGAATCTTTCGTACCAGATCATGGATACGCTCTCCTGAAATCTTAATCAGTTTTGCGTATTCAATTATCTTAATCGGTAACGACGGGGTATCAAGAATAAGCTGGCTTCCCAGCAATATGCCGTTTAGGGGCGTTTTTGTTTCATGGGAAAAAAGTTGCATAATACCGGTTTTTAATTCGTCGATTTCTTCAGTTTTTTTCAGATCAGAGAATACTTTTAGCTTTGCCAGCAGTTCATCATCTACAAATGGTTTTGTTATATAATCATCAGCACCTGCGCTATATCCCTCAAGCCGTTCTTCAACGAGTGATTTCCCACTAACCATTAATATTTTAGCATATTTATGACGGCCCCGTTTCTTGATCTCTCTGCATACATCGTAGCCGTTCATACCAGGCATCATTATATCAAGAATGATGATATCAGGATTATACTCATCGAGTAGTGCAAGGGCAGATTCACCATCAACCGCAGATTTGTACTGAAAACCCTCTTCATATTGAAGGATCTCTTTAATCAGCTTTACGTTGATCGGTTCATCATCAACTATAAGCACTTTGATTGTCATATATACCCTCTGGCTCTGGTAACTAAGAGTCTGTTACGAAAACAATTATTTCGTTTATCTTATATGTCATTGCAG
>JAOZLM010000316.1 GCA_029934815.1 Desulfocapsa sp.
ACAAAGGAAAGTAATATCGAGAAAAAAGCCAGACTAACAATGGCTTTTAAAAGCAGCTTTTTTTTGCTGACTTTGGGTGGCACTATATTGAATCCAGTATATTACTTACCAGTGTAACACTTTCTCTGGATTTCTCTTTCTCGCGTGTAACAATAGGTTCCATGGCAGCACTAAGCCCCTCTCTTTCATCCCAGGCTCTGGCCATTAATGTTGTGAGATTATCCACTGAAAGATCTTCAAAATCAATTGTCCAGTCGCCCATACCTACAGTACGCAGGAAACCAGCACTTTTAGGGTATGCATTGATAGAAATTGGAGGAGTGCCAACAGCTGCACAGAATATCAGTGTATGAGTACGCAATCCTGCATGTACATCAACTTTACTGAGTAATCCGGTGAGTTCCTGAAAGGTATAATCACAGTTACCAACAACCTTAATCCTTGATTGATGACGGCTGTACTGTACACATTCGCGAGTTACCTTCATATCCATGATCTGACTGACAGTAAAGAGAATATCCACATCCAGTTTTTCGATAAGGGCATCTGCGGTACCGCCAAGGATTTTACAAAATTGTTCTCTGTTCAGTGTCCCGGTTTCACTCCAGTTATCGATATAGGCATTAACGTTTAAACCAATAGTGCCCTTAGGATTGGTAAAGAGATTTTCTTTGGCAATTATTTCATCAATACGCTTATCTGAAGGAAGTTCTGTGTTTAATGCACAATCCGCATGGACAACAATCTCAGGGTGATTGAGTTGCAGGTTTTCGATAAGGCTTTTGGTCTGGGCATCTCGTGTAATGACAAGAGGAGAGCTGTCGAGAACCTTCTGTAATGCATTTTTACCAACTTGGTGATCGATGGGTCCAACGGAAGAATTATAGAAAACAATGGGGATATTCTTCTTCTTGCAAAAAGGTGCAAAGAGCGCAATAGATTTAAGATTATTAACAAAGGGATTGTTAAATTTCCGGTCAAATAAAATATTATCAGTGATGAGTACCATATCAGTATTGGTCATGGCACTGTACATGGGCCAACCAAGGTTTTTCAAACAGAAGTTCCATGGCATCATGCCAATTGGCTTTACAGGATGATGACCAAAGCTTTTCTGGATAAAACCGGTGCTTAGGGTTGGGATCTTAAATGTAATATCGGAACGCTGTAATGCAAAATCATCCAGAAGATTTCCAAGAATAGCGTTATCTCCGGCATTACGACCAGAGTTGTTACCAAGTACTGTAATAGTTTTCATAAATAGAAGTCCTTACGGTTTCAGCCAGCCTTTTTTCGCATAACTTTCAGCGGTTTCAATGATTCCTTCTCTGTTGGTGCGTCTTGGACTGTACCCCAGGACATTACGCATTTTACTAACATCAAAATTACGATCTTTTGAATAGAACGCAACGCGACGACGATAGATTGGAGGTTCAATACCCAGGGGTTTGCAAATTGCTTCACAGATATCACCCGCCAGAAAGAACGGACCGATTGGCAATCGCATGACTTTGAAAGTTTTACCAAAATTCTCTGCTACAATTTTTGCGATATCCGCAATGGCAATTGGTTCATCACTACCGCTGATAAAAGTCTCTCCCTGCGCATCAGGATGTGTTGCCGCAATAATAAATGTATTGGTCAAGTCATCCACATGCACAAGGTGATACATGCATTTCCCTTTACCCAGCAGTAAAAAATAGGGTTTTAAGGCCATTTTAAACAGCTTAACCAGACGTCTGTCTCCTGGCCCATAAATAGCTGCCGGACGAATGATGGTGTAGGACAGTTTATTCTCCGCAGCAAATGCATTGAGCCACTGTTCTGCTTCAAGTTTCGTTCGTTGATACCCGTCACCAGGGCTGAATGCATACTCCTCAGTTGCCGGAGGATTTTCAATATGTCCATGAACACCAATGGTTGAGACATGTACATATCTTTTAAAATCAGGGTTCTTTAACACTTCCTTTACAATCAGTTGTGTACTTTTGACGTGGACGTTCCAATAATCTTTTTCGCTGCTTTTAGCATCTCTAAAAGCTGCTGCAAGATGAAAGACATACTCTTGTCCTTTTACCGCCTCTGCAATGGCAGATTCGTCGAAGACATCGCCGCGAAGCCATTTAATTTCATACCCTTCCAACGGAGACAAATCCGAAGATTTTCTTGCAAGGGCCGTTACAAGCAGACCAGCATCGACCAGTTTTTTTGTTAATTCGATACCTGTAAAACCAGTAGCACCGGTAACCAGTACCGGAGTACCCGCCGGTATCTGACAAAGATTTTCACTCATTGTATTCTATCCTTGAGAAATATGTTCTGTGAAAGCATCACGGGGATTCACCTGTCCCCTGAATATGGGAATTTTGCAGTTTAACACCGCTATATGACTTTTACGAGATTTTTTATTTGATTCGGTTCCGAATCATTTTAAGAAGCAACACTGCTATACAATCAGGATAAATCCTTTAGAACATACGAATAACAATCGGCCAAACGCTGGCGATATTGCTGAAAGTTATAACGGGTTTCATACAGATGCCTTCCTGCTTTCCCCATGGCATCTCTTTGACTCTGATCTTTGGCAAGTGATGTTATACCCTTTGCAAAAGCCACAGGATTCGGTGCTGCCAAGACAGCTGTTTTTTCATCAACAAGTAATCTGTTTGACTCAACGTCAGTGGCTACAATAGCCCTGCCGACTTTCATATAATCAAGAATTTTTAAAGGAGTGTTCACCCCTGATATTCTGGGGGACAAGAGGATGTCGGACGCAGCCAGATAATTCGGCAGCAGATCAGGAGCAACTTTTCCAAGAAATGAAACCTTTTTTTCTACTCCATTTTTTGCCAGTGCAGCTTTTCTCTCAACGATTTCTCTAGCACTCCCGCCAATCACAACAAACCGAACCTGAGGAAATTCGGCAACGACATGGGGAATTGAAGCAAACAATAAATCCACTCCCTGATACACAGCAAATGAACCCACAAAGGTAACCAGGACTTCATCAGTTTGTTTTTGCAGTTCTTTCCGTACCCGCTCAACTTCATCCGGCGCTGGTTCTGACAGGGAAGAGGGAATATCAAAAATATGAAACGCACGGGTTCCGGTACCCATATCATCTACCTGACGAACCAGGCCGGCACCTGTGCCAATAACTGCATCTGAAAATCGTACGGCCGTGCGCTCAACCATGGAATAAACAATCATGATTGCATTTCGTAAGACACCTTTTTTGTAAGAAGAAGGATCTGAGTGCTTCTCAAAAAT
>JAOZLM010000054.1 GCA_029934815.1 Desulfocapsa sp.
CTATGCTTCTTTTTATCGAACAGCTTCTGAACGGCCTGCAGCTCGGTGTCATGCTTTTTCTCATGTCTGCCGGGCTGACGCTCGTCTTTGGAATCATGCAGGTCATCAACCTGGCCCATGGCAGCTTTTACATGATCGGTGCCTTTGTTGCTGCCACTGTTGCTGTGCGCAGCGGGAGTTTTCTCCTTGGGATGATTGTAGCTCTACCGGTTGCTGCAGCTGTGGGCATGCTTGTTGAGCTAACCATACTGCGTCGCCTCTACAACCGTGACCACCTGGATCAGGTTCTTGCAACCTTTGGCCTGATCTTCTTTTTCAACGAACTCACCCGCATAATCTGGGGCAGGCAACCGCTGTTTATGGATGTCCCACCATGGCTTAACGGAGCTGTAGAACTGCTGCCCGGAGTCCATTACCCCGTGTACCGATTGGCAATTATTCTGGTTGGTGTTTTTGTTGCCTTGTTTTTGTATCTGCTCTTTTCCCGTACCCGTTTAGGTATGCAGATCCGGGCCGGTGCCAGTAACCGGGATATGGTGGCAGCATTGGGTGTGAATATTCGCTTGTTGTATACCCTTGTTTTTGGGCTTGGAACCATGCTGGCGGCTCTTGCCGGTATTATGGCGGGTCCTATCCTGGCCGTGGAAGTGGGAATGGGAGAATCCATTCTTATTCTGACCTTCGTGGTGATTGTTATTGGAGGTATTGGCTCAGTACGTGGTGCCCTTGTTGGTGCCTTGCTGGTTGGCATGGTTGATACCCTGGGACGTGTCTATCTGCCGGATGTCCTCTCAATTCTTGTAAGTTCTGCTACCGCAGATACTTTGGGAGCATCTCTTGCCTCAATGTCTGTGTATATTCTTATGGCCGTTGTATTAACCTGCAAACCTGCCGGGCTCTTTCCGGCCCAGAATTAAATCCATGAACAGAGATTCTTCCCATGTTTAATCGAAAAACCATTCTCAATGGGATCGGACTCCTCTTTTTTCTGCTCTTACCGCCTTTTACCCAAATATTTGGTCAGGAGTATCTGCTTTCACTGTTCAGCCGAATATTAATCTACGGACTTGCAGCAGCGAGCCTGGATCTTATAATTGGTTACGGAGGAATGGTCAGCCTCGGACATGCTGTTTTCATGGGGATTGGTGGCTATAGCGTGGGGATATTAGCCTTCCATAGCTACGAATCGTCATCCATACTCAGTTGGCCTTTTGTGCTTGGTGGTACGGAAAATGCGTTTCTGGCATGGCCTTTTGCCATTCTGGTTGCAGGGATTTTTGGGCTGATCACCGGTGCAATCTGCCTGCGTACCAAGGGGATGCACTTTATCATGATCACCCTGGCTTTTGCTCAGATGGCCTACTATTTCTTTGTGTCACTCACAAAATTTGGAGGCAGTGACGGGCTCAGTCTCTATAATCGTAACACCTTGCCGACGTTGGATTTGGGAAGTGATGTGACTTTTTATTATCTTTGTCTCGCTATCCTGGTCATATTTCTCATTATAGCCCACAGATTGGTAGGATCCCATTTTGGCCGAGTTGTTTCTGCCTGCCGTGAGAATGAACAGAGGGTACAGGTACTTGGTTTTGCAAGTTATCGTTATAAACTCGTCTGTTACACTTTTTCTGCTGCCACCGCAGGTTTGGCCGGAGCATTGCTCATAAACCAGAGTGAGTTTATCAGTCCCGGACTCATGCACTGGACAAAATCCGGTGAACTTATGGTCATGGTACTGCTTGGCGGAATGGGAACCTTGACCGGGCCGGTACTTGGAGCTGCCACGTTACTCCTTATGGAAGATTTTCTTGCCATGTACACCGAGCACTGGATGATTATTTTAGGACCCTTTCTTATCATTGTGGTTCTGTTTGCCAAAAGAGGCTTGTATGGATTGCTGACGGAAACAGGTGGCACCAATGGCTGATGTTCTTCTCCACGCAAAAGGGTTGTGCAAAAGTTTTGGCGCACTGCAGGTGTGCAGGAACTTTGATTTGAGTATCGAAAGTGGAGAATTGCATGCTTTGATCGGCCCCAATGGGGCTGGTAAAACTACAGCGATGAACCTGCTCACCGGTCTGATCGCACCGGATAGTGGTGTCCTTTTCCTGAATGGCAATGATATTACAAAAACTTCGATACATAAGCGTGCGCAACTCGGTCTTGCCCGTGTTTTTCAGGTGACCTCACTTTTTAACGATTTCAGCGTACAGGAAAACTTGATGCTGGCAGTGCAGGCACAGCAGAAAACAGGGGCTCGTTTCTGGATGAATGCCACCCGTGACCGAAAACTTATGGCATCGACAGATGAATATGTGGAGCGTATGGGACTCACCGAGAGGGCTACAGTTCTTGCTGGAAATCTTTCCCATGGTGAGCGACGTCAACTTGAAATGGGCATGGCCCTTGCCACAAAACCGGCAATGTTGCTTCTCGACGAACCCATGGCAGGGCTTGGACCCGGCGGCACGCTGAAGCTCTGCGAATTGATTGAAGGGCTTAAAGGTGAAGTCACCATTTTGCTGGTGGAGCATGATACCCATGCAGTGTTTGCGTTGGCCGATCGGATTTCGGTTCTGGTGCAGGGTGAAGTGATAGCCACTGATGCGCCGCAGCAGATTAAACAGAACATCCTTGTTCAAGAAGCGTATCTTGGAGGATCATGATGCTGCGTCTCGAAAATATCGAAACCGGTTATGATGCAGGTCTTGCCTTGTTTGGAGTAAGTCTTGAAGTGAGAGAAGCGGAGGTTGTGGCTCTTCTTGGCCGAAATGGTATGGGGAAAACTACTACTATTCGCTCCATTATCGGCCTGAACTCGCCCCGATCCGGGAAAATTATCTTTAATGGGGTAGAGATCCAGAATCTTCCCAGCTATAAAATTGCACGCCTTGGTATTGGCCTGGTGCCGGAGGGGAGACAGATCTTTCCAACCTTAAGTGTACGTGAGAACCTCCTGGCTGTTGCTGCTAACCATAGTAAACATCATGATCCTTATACTATGGAACGTGTTTTTTCTATTTTTCCAAGGCTTGAGGAACGGCAGAAACAATCAGGTGGCAGTCTGTCCGGTGGCGAACAACAGATGCTGGCAATTGCGCGGGCGCTGATGATAAATCCCTCTCTGCTGCTGCTCGATGAGGCCACCGAAGGACTGGCTCCCCTGATCTGTCAGGAAATATGGCATGGGCTTGGTGTCTTAAAAGAACGCGGACTGTCCATCCTGGTAATTGACAAGGATATACAGGCATTGACGACTATTAGTGATCGCACGTATATCATGGAAAAGGGTAAAGTTGTCTGGAGTGGCGAGAGTCATGAACAAAATCTAAGCACAGAGCTTACGATGCGTTATCTTGGTGTGTAAGTAAGTCGCTGGCAAATTAAAACGAAAATTACCATTTGATGCTTGCAACAGCTGCTTGTAACTCCAGGGATATTATCTTTTCCAGGTTCGCTTTCTATTGAGATGGTCGTTTTGAATCTTCATCAAGTGCCTCCCTGACGATCTCTGCAAGTTTCCTTCTGTTAAAAGGCTTACTAAGATACCTTTTTATCCCGATGGAATAGGCATCATCTTTAGAGATGGCAGAAGTATAGCCTGTACAAAGAACAATGGGCAGACCAGGTTTGAGTTTGAGCACGGCTTTTGCGAGTTCCGACCCTGTCAGTTCCGGCATTGTCTGGTCTGTAATGAGCAGATCAAACGATTCAGGAGCTTCTTGAAAAAGTTCCAAAGCTTTTGGACTTTTTGTTTCAGTGGTAACAGTGTAGCCAAGATCTGTTAAAAAAGAGTGGCCGATTTTCGTTATCTCCAATTCATCGTCAACAAACAGGATTCTTTCATTACCCGTAGGAGGTGGTGTCTCCTCTATTGTATCAAAGGGTAGAGTATTATCCTCACTAGCTGCTGGTAAATGAACTCGAAAAGTAGTCCCTTTTTCGGGGGCACTCTCAACATCGATAAAGCCATTGTATTCTTTTACGATACCGTGGATTACTGCCAGCCCAAGCCCTGTCCCTTCTCCATGTTTTTTGGTGGTAAAATATGGTTCAAATATTCGCGCCACCGTTTTCTTATCCATTCCTGTCCCTGTATCTTTCACTGTCAAGATGACAAAAGGACCAGCTTGTATTTGCGGTTTATCGCTTAGCTGTTCAGGTGTTAGACTGCCACGCTCCAGAGTTACCTCCAACCTTCCCGGGGCATTTCCAATCGCATATGACGCATTTGTACAAAGATTAACGACAATCTGATGGATACTGGTCGGATCAGCAAAGACCAGACCACTGTTCTTATCAATATCTGTTTGTATGTCTATGGTTGTGGGAAGGGATGATCGCAGTAATTTCAATGCTTCACTAACAATTAAATCAACGCGAAGCAGACTTTTCTTCTGGTCAGTTTTACGGCTAAAGGTGAGTATCTGATTAACAAGCTCTGTTGCCCGGTTTCCAGCTGTGATTACCTGGTTAATGTCCTTTGTGGTCTTACTATTCTCCGGCAGGCCTATTTTAGCAATCTCTGCATAACCAAGGATTGCCATAAGAATGTTGTTGAAATCATGGGCTATGCCACCGGCCAGAGTGCCGATTGCTTCCATTTTTTGTGCCTGGACAAGCTCTTCTTCAAGTTTTATTTTCTCTGTAATATCCTGAGCGATATAAACAAAATACTGAACTTCTTTGTTTTTATTTAAAATAGGTGCTGAGCAGACCTGAAAGACCTTATTCAATGACTTATGCTCTATGATACGAGTGTGTTTTTTATTGTCAATAAATGATGCAATACCAGGACATTCGGAGCAAGGTTCTGTTGCGCCTCTAAACAGACTATAACAAGTCGCTCCCAGGATCTCTTCAGGTTCCATCTGGAAAAGATCAAACGCCGCCTGGTTGGCACTGATGATCCTCATGCCTGTATCCATAAGAGTGATGACATTAGGGATAGCGTTGAACGTTTTCTCCCATTCGTTTGATTTTTGAAGAAGCACCTCCTGTGCCAGTTTCATCTCGGTAATATCGTGAAAGATCTCCAGTTTGGAGACAGTGCCATCAGGATTAATCAAAGGAGTATCGAGCAGATCGTAAGTCTTTTTATTTTTGGGAGAAGACCATTGCCAATGGACTGTTTTGCCCTGAAGTACTGCTTTGTTCTTGCACCATGGACATTCTTCATTGCGGTCATGAAAATACGAAAAACATTTTTGGCCGTCAACAGGACCAAATTCTCTTTCGAGGGTGGGGTTGAGATATTCTATATCATGCTGGGAGTTAACAATATACACCCCATCGTCCATGCTGTTGAGGATGTTACGTAAATTGTTTCTTTCGTGACGCACCTTTTCTTCAGCTATTTCTTTTTGTGTTGTGTCTGCATAGATGGCAACTATTTCCCCTGAGGGCAGTTTACAGACATAATTCTCGGCCCAATGAGATATTTTGTCATCTGTATAGTTTGTTATTGGAAGATTTTCCGGTTTTCCTGTTTGCCAGACACGTTGAAATACTTCTAAAAGACCAAATTCCTCTACACCGGGAAATATTTCTTTGACACTTTTCCCTACAACATCTTCTTTCTGCATCTGCCCTGTTGTCAGTCCGGATAGATTGAGATCCTTGAAAATAAAATCCTTGCCATCCAAAGTTGGTTCATAGATGGCAACTCCATCCTGCATATTGTTAAATATTTCCCGAAAACGTGATTCTGTTTTCACTAATTCAGCGCTGCGTTGTCTCAGGTTTTGTTTCAAACGGTAATTGAAAAATAGCAACATCAGAAAAGCATACAGCACAAACAGAAGGGCAACAGCCACCATAAGTTTTATTATCCAGGTTTTATCCTGAGGTGGGTTGGGGGCGTAGATGAAATCGTCTAGCGAATAGGAGTCTGGCGCCATACCAAGTTGGACAAAAATGTCAGCCATATGCTGCCACCGGCCTGGGTTCATATGACCGATCTCAACCAGTTTCGGCATGATCAGTTCTCTGATGGCCTCAGCTTCAAACTGCAGATGTTTTCTGGATTTTTTCACCTCGTATTTGGAGATGAGCAAGTCAATCATCTCTTCGGGATGCTCCAATGCATAGTACCATCCCTGCAAAGAGGCCTCTCGAAAAGCTTTTACCTGTTGTGGATGTTCACTTACTTCCCGGGTGCTGGTAAAGAGGACATCACCGTAGAAGTTGATACCATAATCCCTTGGCTGTATGATCGTATAAGGGATATTTCTTTCCTGTAAATAGAAAGGCTCATTAGTACTATAAGCGTTAAAGACATCGGTCTTCCCGTTAATAAGATCATCAATATTATAACTGGATGATTGTCTGACAATATCCTCCTCAGACATACCTTCATTAGCTAAGACAGCCAAATGCTCGGCTGCATTTAAACCTTCCATCAACATGACACGCCGCCCTGCCATGTCTTGCGGAGTGGAGATACCAGATTCTTTTTTGCTCAGGAAAATAACAGCTGAATGCTGAAAGATAGAAGCCAGGGCAGTAACAGGAGTGCCTTGCATCCGTTCCGCCAGAATTTCAGAACGGGAGACTCCATATTCTGCGCGACCAGTATTGACTTCGTCAATTGAAGTCCGACCCGGTTTTCCCTCCCTGAGAATAACATTTAAACCCGCATCTTTATAGAAACCCTGCTCAAGTGCAGCATAGTAGCCTGCAAACTGAAACTGATGGAACCAGGGGAGTTGCAGAGTGACTGTTCGGTTGGAAGCATACGATGAAGTAGCTGAAAAGATAAATAAAAGACAAGTCACGGCAAGACTTTTCTTCATGGACAGAACCTCTCCTGTGAACTTTCCAAGACCATTCCGCATCTTAGGTAACTGGAATGGCTTACTGAGTCAATAATATGGGTGTAGCAACACTCGAACAGTTGTTCCTTTATCCGGGGAACCGTCCGCAGTATAGCTCCATGATATGACAGCGGAATACCGATAGTCATAGCGTTTGAAAAATTGTTTTGTTAAATAAATATTCTTCATTGTATGATAATTACCGCCAGCAAATCAAGACTTATTCAGTAATCTTTGAGCATCATTCATTATGCTGGCGCAGTAATGCACAATTGACACTGCCATTCTGTCTTTTGATTAAAAAATCCTTAATCACACGTCAGCAAAAGGAAGCTCCGGTTCAGCCAGCATCTGGAATATCCGCTGCTTTACTTTTGTTTTCCTGTCGTGAAAGTCAACCAGCACTGCAATGTTCTCCGGGACGTTGACCAGCCTCAGATTTTGGGTTAAAGATAAGTATATGCCAAAGTTATATTTTGCAGCAAGTTTATGGGGGAAGCTTCTTCGTAAAGGTGAGCGGTTGTAGTTTGTCTGGCGGCCTAAAAAGATCATTCAGGGTATGCTGTTCAAACAGGTTCCATTACAAAACTCTTAGTATTGACTGCATGATCGCACTCAAGTTTGGCTTTGAAGTGGAGACATGCAATCAGCAGATATACGCATAAAGCAATCCAAATCAAGAAGTCAAGGGCAGACTTGACCCTATTTGCCAAATGGAAACAGACAGCAAGACACTCATTCACAGATCCCGCCGTGGAGACAGGTTAGTGGAGATATTCGATCGGGAAAATTTCCGCTATCTTTACTTCAACACCAAGTTCCTCCAGTCGAAAATGGCACTTGATGCTCCCCATCTTCTGGTTCTGCCCTATACACGCTACATGATGCTCTCCCTCATGTTCCTCCCCGACCCGAAACGGATCCTGCTCATCGGGCTCGGTGCCGGTTCACTGGTGCGATATCTCAGCACGATGCTTCCAGATTGCCGAATAGACGCAGTGGATCATTCCCAGGAGATAATCGACCTGGCTCGTGGCTATTTCAAGCTACCGGAGACGGACAACGTCACCGTACACTGTCGGGACGGTGTTACGTTCCTGGAGAACCGGGACGACGGGGAACCCTATGATATAATCCTGCTCGACGCCTTTGACGAACTGGGGATCGCCGACGTTATCTACAACCGGGACTTTTTTACGACGTGCCGAAACCACCTCACTGAAGGCGGCACCCTCTGCTCCAACCTCTGGAGCGGCTCCGCCTCGGAGCTGACCCGCGTGCCCCGTGAACTGGCCGAATGCTTCGCCGGTAACCTCACCTGCCCTGTACCGAACCGCGGCAACGTGATCGGTTATTCGTTCAAACATGAGATAGGTCTGGATGCCTTTGCCGGTGACTACAAAAAACCGGAAAGACTCCAGGCCCGTTTTGGACTGGATTTCGGGGATATGAAGCAACGCCTCATACGTCACAACCTTTGAAAGCTTCAATTATAGAACAGAAGGTGTCTCTTATATATCTCCGGTTTGAAGATCAAATTTTGAGAGTTAAAACATCTCTTCCCAATATGAATTCAAGCAGAATCTCTCAATAAAAGAACATGCCAATGGCAATCTCTGGAAATAAAAAAAATTCGCAAGGTGCACCTGTCCCTGAAAAATACGGCTACGGAGACTTGGACAGACTACCTGCTAACTGATCGCTCACCTAAACGAAGTCTTGCAAGAAGACCAGTGCAGGGATATGGATAATATTGTTTTTGTTCACGAATCGTTTTGTCCCGGTAGCCGAGACCTGATAATAGCGGGCATCAGGAAATTTTTTCTGTAGATAGTGTAAATGCTTGCTGGTTGAGCCGTCTCCCCACTTGCACTCCACAAAAATCTCTGGTTTACGATGATTGGTCAGACAAAAGTCGACTTCTCTTCCATCTGTATCTCTGAAATAACGAAGTTCCAGCTCTTCACCAAAAACATCTCTTTGGTAATGCACCCATTTCAACAGATGGGATGCAATTAGATTCTCAAACCTTGCCGGCATATCCTGCACCAGTGTCCAGTCAAAATGGTAATGCTTTTGTTCTTTTTTTACTGCTCTGATCAGGGGTGATCCAAAAGGAGAAAGGCGAAATATCATATAAATATTTTCAAGAATATCCATCCAGCGGCTTACTGTTTTGTGGGCAATTTGCAAATCTTCACGTAAACCATTTAGTGACAATGGTGAGCCAACTAATTCGGGAAGGCGGAGGGAAAGCAACTCAAGTTTGGATAAGTCAGATATTGTTTCAATGCTGCTACTCTCCTGATTTACCAGTAGGGATCTATAATTTGTTGACCATCTCTTTGCTTCGGTTTCGGAATTTGAAAAATAGGGTTCGGGGAATCCCCCAAGAGTCATCAGTTTACGGAATTCATCCTGATCGATTATTCCCAGTTCTTTGACTGATAGCGGGTGAAGACGGAGATGATGATATCTTCCCTGCAACGAATCACCTGATTTTCGTAACAGGTCAAGCCTTGCGCTACCGGTTACCAGGATCTGGTGAGTTTTATGAAATTCGTCATAGACTCCCTTTAGGTAATCCCGCCAGGATTTATATTTATGAATTTCATCGAAACACCATAAATCGGTGAGAGGCAATTCCCTTTTGAGGATCGCCTCACGATGCACTGGTATATCCCAATTGAGATATGAATCTTCATTTTGCAACAGAGACATGGCCAGTGTTGTTTTTCCTACCTGTCTGGGCCCACTGATGAAGACCATTTTTTGTTCAAGATCTTTTTTAGCTTGTTCCTGTAGGTATCTTTTTTTCATATAGTAAGTTGTATCACTATTTTCCCCTCAAGTCAAAAATACAGACGTGTCTTTTTGACTCGAGGTGAAAATACAGACATTATGCCGGCGCAGTAACACACAGTTGACACTGTCATTCTGTTTTCTGATTTAAAAATCCTTAATCACACTTCAACAAAAGGAAACTCCGGATCAGCCAGTATCTGGAATATCCGCTGTTTTACTTTTGTTTTCCTGTCGTGAAAGTCAACCAGGACAGCAATGGTGTCCAGTACTTCCTCTTCAGTAATCCTTACCTTGATTCTTCTGCCAACCCGAGGGATTAATCCGCCTTTTCCTCCGGCATAAACGCTATACCCGCTACGAGTGGCCATAATTGCAATATCACAGTTTCTGGGCGAGGTGCAACCGGCAGGGCATCCGGAGATGGCAATTTTGAATCTTCCCTTAACTTTTTTCGGGCTATTGAATCGTGCAGTAATTTTATTACTTAACTGTTCGGTATCTATCAGGCCGAGGTTACAGTGTGGTTTTCCTATACAAATACGAGGGAGGGGGAATAGACCAAGGGCTTTGAACTCAGCACCAAGGGTTGCAAGTTGTTCTCTCACATGGCTGGCAATGTTCTCCGGGACGTTGATCAGCCTCAGATTTTGCGTTAAAGACAAGTATATGCCAAAGTTATATTCGTTAGCAAGTTCCTGAGCTGTCTTCATAATATCCAGTGGCAATCTTCCGGCGGGTAAAAGGACAGTGATGCTGATTCCTGCAGAATTGTTACTCATTTTACAAAACTCCTTATTGTTCGTTGTACAGTGTCTTTCGTAATTCGTAGAGATTGTTTTTCCTGATTACCACCAAAGCTCAGCTTTTGCTTTTTCCGTTGTAGGAGTCCGCCCCTGCGGACGAAAAATGTGTGTAATACCAACCTAATTCGTCCGCAGGGGCGGACTCCTACTTTTCGGTTTTGCAATTACCTGAGCTT
>JAOZLM010000317.1 GCA_029934815.1 Desulfocapsa sp.
GACAAAGAAACGAAAAGTTCAAACTAGGTGCTATCATAGATCCTGACGGTGATCGCATCCGTTTTACTGATGGCACGACAGAAATAAGTATGAATCAGTTCGGTGCCATGGCTTACCACTTTCTACACGAAGACAAGGGTAGAAAAGGAATGGTTGCCAAGACTGTTGCCACATCTAATCTTGCCAATAGGCTGGCAGAAGTTTTTGGCGAAGAGACCTTTGAGCCAAAAGTCGGTTTTAAGGAATTTAAACCGGTTATCGGGAAAGCAATTGTCTATTTTGAGGAATCAGATGGTATTTCAATTATTGGCCATACTCCTGAGAAAGACGCATATATTGGCTTGTTGCTGGCACTTGATATGGTGCAAAGCAGAAAACAGAATCTTGGTGACTATCTGGCAGAGATCGAAAACGAATTTGGTGCTTACTATCCTGATCGTGATGGCTTACCGGTGAGTGTAAAAGGTGATGAGTTAATGGCCAAACTGGCCAAACTTGAAAAATATGATGTGGGTGTAAATGTTCTTGTTGGAGAGACAGAACAAAGTATCACACAAGTCATTGATATCGATGGCCGCAAGATGATTTTTGAAGATGGTTCATGGCTTATGATACGTCCATCGGGCACTGAGCCCAAAGTACGTTTTTATGTGGAATCACGGAGCAAAAGCGGAACTGCAGCCTTGGTGCAGGCAGCAAAGGCTATGCTTGAGGAAATTGGCCTTATCTAATATCTTCGCCATTGATTTTTGACTCTTCGGTATTAGAGTAGCTGAACGCCGGAAGAATTATCCATCCCGAAGGGTTGGAATATTATATAAATATCAGTAGGAGTTTAATCATGTGGGAATATACAGATAAGGTTCAGGAGCATTTTCTGAAGCCTCAAAACGTAGGTGAAATAGAAAATCCAAGTGGTATTGGTGATGTTGGTTCTCTTGCTTGTGGTGATGCACTAAAACTTACACTGGCCATTGATGAAAATGAAGTAATCACCGATGCAAAGTTTAAAACATTTGGATGTGCATCAGCTATTGCATCGTCATCAGCTCTTACCATTATGGTAAAGGGAATGACTGTTGATGAAGCAGAAAAAGTAACCAATGATGATATTGCTGATTTTTTAGGTGGTCTGCCAAAAGAAAAAATGCACTGTTCTGTTATGGGACGTGAAGCTTTAGAAGCAGCCATTGCCGATTATCGTGGTGTAATACTGCCAATGGCAGAAGGTGAAGTGGTTTGTGAATGTTTTGGTGTGACTGATCTTGAAGTTATTCGGGCAATCAAAGAATCAGATCTTAAATCTGTTGAAGAAATCACTAATTTTACTAAGGCTGGTGGCGGTTGCGGAAAGTGTGAAGATAAACTCCGTGATATTCTCCAGGAAACCATTAGCGGTACACCTATACAACCTGTACAGGTAGATGGCCCTAAACGGATGACCACCTTACAGAAAATTAAAAAGATTGAAGAAGTACTTGAACGTGAAATAAAGCCCGCTTTAAAGAAAGACGGCGGTGATATTGAGCTTGTTGATGTGGATGGTGATTTTGTACTGGTCTCTTTACGTGGCGCATGTACCAGTTGTTCGAAATCTCAGACCACATTAAAAGAATACGTTGAAAAGAAACTGCGTGAGCTTGTGCTCGATTCACTGATTGTTGAGGAAGCCAAATAATGAACTGCCCAGAAAAAGATGTAATTTATATGGATAACAATGCCACAACCAAGGTTGCCCCTGAAGTCGTGGATGCCATGATGCCGTTTTTAACGGAGTGCTACGGGAATCCTTCCAGTATGCATAACTTTGGAGGTCAGGTCGGCAGCGCTGTTGAAAAGGCAAGATCTCAGGTTGCTGAACTGATTGGTGCGGATAGCAAAGAGATCACCTTTACCAGTTGTGGTACTGAAAGTGACTCCACGGCAATTCTCTCTGCTTTACAGGCTTTTCCGGAAAAACGACATATTATTACCACCCGTGTTGAACATCCTGCCATCAAGAATCTCTGCGAAAATCTGGGGAGATTTACTGGTCATAACTATCGTGTGACTCGTTTGCAGGTGGAAGCTGACGGAACCCTTGATATGGCAAAGTATGAAGAAGCTTTGTCCGATGAAACAGCAATTGTTTCTGTGATGTGGGCCAATAACGAAACCGGAGTAATTTTCCCGGTAGAAAAAATGGCTGCCATGGCAAAAGAGCGTGAGGTATTATTTCACACTGATGCGGTTCAGGCTGTTGGAAAGATCCCCATAAACCTTGCTCAGCTTGATATCGATTTTCTCTCCCTTTCCGGTCATAAACTCCATGCTCCAAAAGGAGTTGGTGTTCTTTATATAAAGCGTGGAACTCCATTTGTTCCTTTTCTGGCAGGAGGACATCAGGAAGAGGGAAGGCGGGGTGGTACTGAAAATGTTGCATCCATTGTAGGGTTGGGCAGGGCTTGTACACTTGCTGCCGAGATGATGGACGAAGAAAACACCAGAGTCCGCGCTCTTCGTGATCGCCTGGAAGAAGGATTGCTTGCCTCCGTTCCAAAATCTATGCTGAATGGTATTAAAGAAGACAGGTTACCCAACACGACCAATATTAGTTTTGAGTTTGTGGAAGGAGAGGCTATTCTGTTGCACATGGATAGATATAATATATGTGCCTCATCAGGTTCTGCATGTACTTCCGGTTCCCTTGAGCCATCGCATGTTTTGCGTGCAATGGGAGTACCTTTTACCGCAGCTCATGGTTCAATCAGATACTCTTTGTCTATCTATAATACTGAAGCAGAAGTTGATTTTGTGCTGGAGAAAATGCCGCCCATTATCGCTGAGCTTCGTGAACTTTCACCTTTCTGGAAGGCGGATTGAAAAATGATTGTTGTTGACCCGAGTTACGAGATTCAGGACGAACTGGATCAGGCTTCTCTTGTGGTACGTCTCGAAGCATGTGGCCGAATTTGTTATAAAAGTGAAGATTCGATCAGTAAAGATTCGGCCATGCCTTTTGTGAAAAAGATTGCTGCCCATGGACATAACTCAGTTATGGAGATGGCAGTTGTAACCCTGGGTATAAAATGTAGCGATGAACAGTTGAATGAACTGCTGCTGATTGAACCTAAGTATCTTTTTATAGATATGAACGGGGATGAGTTGCTCGTTACCGGCTCAATCCGAGCATTTCGTGAGTTGTATGGTCGTGCTGCGAATGTTGCTCTGGTTCAGGCCATGGTAGCTTTTCAGGTTGAAGATCATGCATATTTGTTTGAAGGTGT
>JAOZLM010000318.1 GCA_029934815.1 Desulfocapsa sp.
CTCGACCAAGTTGAGCTACTGAAAATGGCTTTTTTATAAACCCTCCGGCTCCAAGCGAGAGAGTTGCTTTTACATCATCACTTTCGGAAAAACCACTTACAACAACAGCTTTCTGATCAGGATAAATCTTTAAAATTTCTTTATATGTATGGTAACCGTTTATACCTGGCTCCATCAGCATATCCAGCACAACAAGATCAACAGGATTGTTTTTTACAAATGTAACAGCCAGCTCACCAGAGCATACTGAATCAACTGTATAACCTATGCTTTCCAGCATTTTGCAGGCAATGTCACGCAACTGAGGTTCATCATCAACGACCAGTAGATGCTTTTCGGTATTTGTGAACTTTTCAGTAATTACGCTCTCTTCCTCTTCCACAGCTTCTTTAATTATTGGAAAGTAGAGATTAAAGCATGTTCCTTGTCTACTACTCTCCACAGTCACTCTACCATTATGATCCTGCATACTGTTCCAGACAATGGCAAGCCCCAGACCGGTACCGCTTCTTCCCATCGCCTTCTTGGTATAAAACGGTTCAAAAATAGATTCCAGATCCTTCTCGACTATGCCCGTACCATCATCCTTAACAGAAAGTATTAGATAATCTCCAACCTCAATATTAAGATGCGAAGCCTCTTGTGTTGCTAGCCATTGATTACGGGTTGAAATAAGAATTGTGCCTTTACCAGTAATGGCCTCCATGCCATTATTAACCAGGTTCATAACAATTTTTTTAATATGAACAGGAGAGCAGGAGATGATGGAATGTTCTGCTTCCTGGTTCTTTGTACATACTATTTCTGGATATATAGAGTGAAGTTTCTTGCACTCTGGAGAGTGTACATACTCATTTATCAGTACATGAATATCATGAGGGGTTCTAATCGTCGCAGCTCCTCTTGCTACGGTGAGCAGATCTGCCACCACAGTTGCTGCACGTTTACCAGATTCCTGAATGGCCTTGATTGGCTCTCTAAGCTCACTGTCCTCCGGTAACTGCATGAGAAGTAATTCAGGATAGCTCACAATACCTGAGAGAATATTATTTAAGTCATGGGCCACACCGCCAGCCATAAAGCCAATTGCTTCCATCTTCTGGGCACGAAGAAGATTAGCCTGCATTGCTTCTTTTTCAGCTGCAGCCGCATTCTTTTGAATAATCTGGGAGGTAGTGTTAGCAACTCCCTCTAACAATCCAACCTCCTGGGAACTTATTGCATGTTTGCTGAAAAGAGCGATAACACCCACAGGAGCGCCCTTATCTGAAAATAGTCTGTACCCAGCAAAGGAAACCAGTCCAAGCTGCCTGGCCCAGTCATGATCACGTACTCGAGGATCGTGAGTAACATCATTGGTGTAAAAGTCTTCAATATCTCCAGATGCTATCAGTCCGATTTTGTAACAGCCAAAAGGGACTCTGCTGTGCAGGCTGCTATCAAGCACTGAATAACGTCCTGAGCTGGCCACAAGATGAAGACATCGCTCTTGATGGTGACAGGTGTGTGGACCATCTGTGACTTTGGCATGGGGGCAACTGTCATCACACTGATCTCCTGCTTTGATAATCCAGATACGACAGAAATCAGCATCGAAAGTATCAACAACAGCCTCTGTGATATGAGTTAATTTTTTATTGAAACTGTCGAGTCCCAGCAGCTCTTCTCGCAAATTATTAAGACGCACAATCCTTTTTTCCGCCCGTTTGCTCTTTGTCATCTCTTCACGGAGCTGTTCAACCTTCTTTTTCAGGCGCTGAGCATTCACGCTGTAGTTTTCTGCCAGGTGTGATTGAGTACTTTTGCTATGCACTAATTCAAGTTTCAGTTGTTCATTCTGGTTCAGAGCCAACTGTCCAAAGGAAAGCATATCAAGATAATTTGCAGCGATACTGGCCAGCTCGGGAAGCATGGGGGTTGGGACGCCAATATGCCAGAGTGCCGGGCCTAGTGGCGTAAAAGAGAGCTGCTCATTCCGGGTGATGATAATACCTTGGACACGTTCCGTGAAATTGTCCAGAAGTGATGTCGCATCTTCAGTCGAATCTGCGTAAATTGCTACACGACTGCCCAAAAGAACATGTTTGGTGAGAGGTATGTTTTTAAATCCTTCTGGCGGGTCCTGGATGAGACTTACAAAATTATTCTTCATTGGTGATTATACCAAGCGTGAGAATAATTGAAGTCATATTATGAAACAACGTATCCCCATACCCTTCATTACTCTTTAAGGGACCAATTTCACCAAATGAAGGATAACCGACAAGTGCCTTTAATGTCGGACACCCTTTGAGAATCGCCTGCGGTTCAAATTCCAGCTCATCTTTAAGTACAGACTTTCGCCCCGCACAGCTGATAATGATAGCGGCTTCTGGTTCAAATGGAAGTTTGTTCAAGTCACTGGCGACGTGCCTGGTATCTGAAATAATCATTTCGGGTGGAGAAAGACAGATATGTACTTCACTGTCTTCCTCTATGCTGCCAAATAGTTCAGCACTGCCGCTGTGTTCAATATCTGGCACTCTGATACAGCGAACAGTCCTTTTTCCATCTTTGTCTGTTAGATCAAGCGTTACTATCCCCATGTCTATATCAGCAAAAGGTTTCCCCAGTTGCTTTTCCACAAACTCCATGGCCGGAATATTGTCAATGCTTTTGATCAGCTTGTCATCGCAGGCAGTTACTATACCCATCTCTCCAAGGGGGTGCTGCTGGTTTGCAAAACGGATATCATAGGCAAGCGGTCCTTCAGCAGCAAGCATGACAATATGATCTGTCGTTACTTGTCGGTTTGCATAAACAAAACATTGTTTTCTCTCAAAATCATCTCCGGCAAATCCACCAACAACAGGAATTGAAGTTGTCTCCTGGATAGCTGAGATAACTTTGGTTGCATCAGCACGAAAATCGGAAGCGATGAAATAGAGTGCAGGATCATCAGAACAGGCTTGTCGTAGATTGCTCAGACACCTTTTGGTGGCACCTTCTGGGTCTTTCTGTGCGTCGGCTTCAATGGCCAGATGCCATTTGATTGCTTTATCTGAGCTAATAGCAAGGGCTGTGACGCCGACATTTCCTACTTTATGCTGTTCGAAAAAACCGGTACCAGTATTGCCGATCAAAACTACTTTATCCGACCCAAGTTCTTCATAGATTGCTTCAAGAAGCTCAGGGGAACCTTGATAATGGATGGTGGAAAAAAGAAATATCACCTCCGGATTGATATCGGCAAGTTGTTCGCCAATTTCGACTCCGGCACGATATGG
>JAOZLM010000055.1 GCA_029934815.1 Desulfocapsa sp.
GAAGAGATCTATCAAATCCCCAAGGAGTTCGGGGTTGGAGTCAGCAAGCAATTTTAGCGGTGTTTCACATCGACTTCTAAACAGACCACGCCAGTCTATCCCTCCTTTGATTTCCCGAAAAGATATCCATCGTCCGCTAATTTGCTGATGTTTATCGTGGCAAATATAAGAGAGGATTGGCGCCTGTACCCAGGGGATAATATGACATGTGGATTTCATCTGCCCAGTGCTGTCTACATGAAAATCTTTTCCCAGTGAAGTTATACTGATAATAGTGTCGGAATAAGATGCCCCGCGTTCTTTCGCAACGGCAGCCAGATCAAGTTTTGCTATTTTGGCAAACAATCGATCAATAAATTCTGCCTGCTGAGGTTCCATGGTGGAACGTTGCTGAAGGTTCTTTGAAAGTATTTTTATACTCTCTTCACTTAAATCAGGACAATCAGAGAGCCTCTTCTGCCCACCCACTACCGCAGCAGCAAAGGCAAGGCAACTTGGCAGCATACAACGCTTACAGTTGGACTGTGGTAAAAGTTTGTAAATTTCAAAGGGAGTGAGTGCTTTTGGAGGGGACATGTGTTCATATACTCGCAAAACAAGGGGAAAGCTGGTATCCTGTTTTTTTCGGCTCTCAGGATTTCAGCAAGGTAAAAGGACGCATAAATATGATGATTACTCAGTATGACGAAAAAGAAGGCTATTGCAAAATGCTTGGCCACTTCCTCACTTTTGATTATTGCAGATCCGTCAGCAATGGGCTTCCCTGCAGCAAAGTGCTCGACTGCTGGTTTCAGGATTTTCCCATTCAGGCATTTATTGACCAGAATTACACGACAGAAGAACAGCAAAAAATATTTGCTCCGCAAAAGCCCAAAATCCTATCGCTCTCTGAGATTCTGGAGCAGGCACAAAAAAGGTTAAAAGAAAATAAGGACTAAGAGCCTCATTGCTGCACTATTTCTTCGGTGATTTATCCACCACAATGCTCTTGTTAAAGGTCATATATACAATTTCACCACTCTTTTTATCCACCTGACATTCTCCCTTGTTACCACTCTTCTTTCCGTTGGCCTCTTCCACAAAGATGGACACGGGTTTCTTCCAGTAATAATAAAAATAGTTTTCATCCTCAGTGCGTTTACGACAATTTGGGACTTTTACTTTCCAGCTGGAATAAAGATTTTTATACCGTGTCTTGCATTTTTCCGCCGCCTTTGCCCAGGATATTTCGTCACTTGGTGGAGGTGGGGTATTATTGAACGGAAACCCTTTATACAAAACAGCTATCAGAACAACTAGTACTGCTGTCAGTAAACAGCCAATTTTTGTATCGATATTTTTTCTCACTGATTCCCCTCTAACTAACAGCCGTAAACAATAGCTTTCCCGAATTTATCTTATAAAAATCACTTCGATTCACAGTGTCCCCCTCATCAAAATCTAAAAATATTATCAAACTGCTTTTTGTAGGACTTATAGCCGAATTCTGCCTCAAGCCTGACGATAAGACCAGGATTAAAATTGCGATTATATTCTTTTGGAAAAGAAACCTGAGGTGCAATTTCAAAAATCAGCCAGTCTCTGTAAAACCGTTGCCGGTAACGCGAGCGAAACACAATATCAACGTGCTGATAGCTGGGGCTGGTCTGAAATGAATTGCCAATATCATACAAAATGGCACGATCACTGTTTAAAACCTGAAAAAGTGAGAAAACAATGCCGTGGGCGAGTCCGCTTTTTTCCTCGTACCAGTCAGCATCGAGTGTTGTTCGAAACAGGAGATTTTCTGAGACCTGCCGCTCAAGGTCATATTCATTGATCGATTCAAAACCATCATCTGTGTAATAGCGAAATCGACTGGTTAACCGTCCCTGCCATGATCCATACTCATAGCTTCCGCGATACCGAAGCCCAGCATACATATAGTTATAAGAAAGCCCTGCTGTGGTGGAGATGTTCATTTTTTCAGACTGCAACAGGAAATATTGCAGGGCAGCTGTTACGTTGGCATCATCTTCACGCCTGTCCGACCCGCCGGGATGCCGATCAACATCAAAATCCTCATCGTCTCTTGCAGACAAGATGAGGTTCCAGCGATTATCCATACCGGGCAAATGCAGACGCAAACTCACCCGTGGTTTAAATTCAAAGTCTTCGTATTTATCCCAGCCCGCATCAAGCCGCAAACGGGCTGTACTTTTATTTACTTCTGCTTCCGATCTGCTGTTATCAAAAAAAGAATCAAACCATGTGGCAGCTGAGACCAGGTATTCTCCCACCTGTTGATGCTTTTCATCAAATACTTCCTCTGCACCTTCACTAAAAAAAGGAATCGCTTCTTTATTTCCCTGTATCACCTTTTCTGCTTGTGTGCGGTCAACAATATCAATGGCAGTGGCTGGAACAGCAGAAAACAGCAATAATGCTCCGGTGAAGAGTATTGTTCTACTTTTTTGAAATTTCCGTATAGTAGTTTTCATAATTCCCCCGGATCCTTTAAAAGCATTACTTTTATCTTTGTAATACGATGAATATAGTTGAAAAACAACAGATATTCTTGACAAACAGCTTATGCATCAGCATGATAGAGTGATGACCGAAATACCAGCATCCCCTTTTGCACTCTCCAATGTCAGGCGTTTTATCGCTTTTCGTGCATTCTTTAACTGTCGTTTTTATTATCCAGTTTTTACGATCCTCTTTCTCGATTACGGACTTACCATAGAGCAATTCGCCCTGCTAAACACTGTCTGGGCCTTCACCATTGTACTTGCAGAGGTGCCTTCCGGTGCACTGGCAGATCTTATTGGCAGAAAACGACTGCTCACCGCCACCGCCTGGCTGATGATTGCTGAAATGCTCCTCTTATCCTTTGTTCCCCTTGGAAATTCCAAACTGATTTTTACCGTTTTTCTTGTGAATAGAATTTTGAGCGGGCTGGCAGAAGCCTTAGCCAGTGGTGCTGATGAGGCCATGGCGTATGACACGCTCATTGCCAAAGGGAATCCTGACGACTGGCCTAAAGTTCTGGATATACAGATGCGGGTTAAAAACTTTTTTTATATCATCACAATGACTGTTGGTGCTTTTGTGTACGATCCCGGCACGGTGAATACGGTATTGCACTGGCTGGGATTTCAAATACAGCTCTCTCAGGAAGTGACAATGCGTTTTCCCATCTATTTGACGCTGCTCCTTGGAGTGCTTTCTCTTATCACAACACAAGGGATGCATGATCCGATTCCTGCTAAAAAGGCCAATAATGACGAATCCCCCTGGCAAAGAATAAAAGGGGTATCAAGAATCACACTAAATGCCGGAAAGTGGATTATGCACACCCCCATGGCACTTGCCATAATTCTTTTTGGCATGAGCCTTGACCACGTTTTACGAATGCTTGTCACACTCAACAGCCAATATTACAGAACAATTGCCCTGCCTGAAGCCAGCTTCGGTCTGATCGGTTCTGCGGTGGCTTTAATTGGTTTGATTGTCCCCCGTATCGCACGGGCCATGAGCGAACATTTTACGATTATGACCAATGTGACAGTTGTAATCGTTCTTGCATTTATTTCTTTGTGGGGAATCACCCTGTTAGTCCCCTATTATGGGATGCTCCCCATGATACTTGTGTTTATCACTATGATGCTCACCTCATTTTTTACCAGCACATATCTCAACCAAATCGCAAAACCGGAACAACGAGCCACGATTTTATCGTATAAAGGGCTGGCCTTTAACGCAGCGTACGGCATTATTGGTGTGCTTTATGGCGGATTAATTGTCAGTTTACGAGGTGGTTCACAAAATGTTTCCCAATCCTTTAGCCTCTCACTTGGATATTTCCCCTGGTACCTTGCAAGCGTGCTTATTTTTGTATCTGCTTTCTGTTTCCTCCACTTCCGTTCCTTCAGGAACCCGAAATAATCTGGACAGTTTTAATAATAACAGCTATATTGAGGCACCCTGAAGGTACACAAAACCCAAAAGAGCCTCCTCTAAAGATGAAAAAGGATTGCAGCCTAAAAACAAGCCTGAACGGCAGCACCCTCTGTCTGTATTTCCTGGGTTCATGGACTATTCGTGAGCAAAAATGCCAACAGGCAGATATCAACAATCTCTTTTCCCCCAATATTACCCACCTCACATTCAATACCGCATCCCTCACAAAATGGGATAGCAGAATGCTTGTCACACTGGCAAGCGTTATAGAGGTGGCAACTGCAAAATCCATTTCCATTGATGACGAAGGCCTGCCAACAGGAATTCGCAACCTTCTAAAACTCACCGAAAAGAAAGTTCTAACACCACCACAAGATAGTGACGACGCTGGTTTCTTCGCAGCTATTGGACTGCAAAGCACCGTTTTTTTTAAGGATATGTTGCAACAACTCACCTTTACCGGAAAAATTTTCCAATCCTATATGCGATTATATTCCGGTCGAGCACGTTTTCTAAAAAGAGATTTGAGTTATTTTCTTTTGGATTGCGGGCCACTTGCCCTTCCAATTGTTACTCTTATCGCATTTCTGGTTGGTTTTACCCTGGCTTTTATTGGTGCTGTTCAGTTGCAGATGTTTGGAGCAGATATCTTTGTCGCCAACCTTGTGGGGTTAACCATGGCCAGGGAAATGGGACCCATGATGGCGGCTATTATTATGGCGGGACGGACAGGAGCCGCTTTTGCCGCCCAACTTGGTACCATGCAAGCCAACGAAGAGATCGATGCACTGCAAACCATGGGGCTGAACCCTTTTGATTTTCTGGTACTGCCCCGCATGACTGCCCTTGTTATTATGATGCCCATGCTTGCCGTCTGGGCTGATTTTGTAGGAATTCTTGGCGGCTTTTTTATTGGCGTGTTTTCCCTTGATATAAGCCCCATTCTTTATATTGAACAAACTATAAAAGCGATCAAGCTCAATCATTTTATGGTGGGCATCATAAAATCGGTTTTCTTTGGCTATATTGTCGCTTTCTGTGGATGCCTCAAGGGTATGACCTGCGGGCGAAGTGCTGATGCGGTTGGTAAAGCAACAACTTCTGCCGTTGTTACATCCATCGTTTTTATCGTCATTGCGGATGCCATGTTCACCTTCTTCTTTAACCTGATTGGAGTATAAAAGAAGGGAAGACAATAGATATGAGTAAACAAACACCCCTCATAGAAGTGAAAAATCTAACCATGGCCTATGGTGATTTTGTCCTGCAAAGAAATCTCACATTTACTGTGAACAAAGGTTCCATCTTTACCATTATGGGAGAGTCCGGCTGCGGAAAGTCTACTTTACTCCGGCACTTCACAGGTCTAAAAAAACCGGCCGCCGGAAACATCTCCATTGCCGGAATCGATTTCTGGCAGAGTTCCCACCAAAAACGAGTCGAAATTCTGCAGCATTGTGGTGTTCTGTACCAATCCGGTGCGCTCTGGAGTTCGATGAGTATTGGAGAAAATATCGCCCTCCCCTTGCGGCAATTCACTAAACTGTCGGAAGATGAGATACACGATCTCGTCGAAATCAAACTTGCACTGGTAGGGCTTAAAGGATTTTCCGATTACCTGCCGTCCGCCATCAGCGGTGGTATGCAAAAACGGGCAGGACTTGCCCGGGCAATTGCCCTTGACCCGGAGATCCTTTTTTTCGACGAACCCTCGGCAGGTCTTGACCCCATAAGCTCAAGCATGCTCGATGATCTTATCCTGGAACTTCGCAACAGCCTTGGTGCAACCATAATAATTGTCACCCATGAGTTGCCCTCAATTTTTGCCCTGGCTGATGACTCAATATTCCTAGACACAGAAACACGCACCATGCTCACCACCGGCAACCCGAAAATCCTTGCCACGGAGAGTGACAGTATTAAAGTAAGACGATTCTTAAGTCGTGATAGTTCGCAACCAGGTAACATGCCCGCTGACAATCTATGAAAAAAACAAAGAAAATATTAGAACCGACCATGATTGGTGTTTTTGTCGCCCTGTCCTTTATACTTTTTATGGTTGCAATTACGCTTTTTGGAGGCGCCAAATTCTTCGAGAAAGAAAGTCTGGTTATTGCCTACTTCGACGATTCGCTGAAAGGTTTGAGTGTTGGTGCCCCCGTTACCTATCGTGGCGTAACGATTGGCCAGGTAAAGGAAATTCAGATTCAGATTATTGAGAATGGACAGAGCGATCATAAGGTTATTATTCCCATTATCATTGCTTTAAATGGCGGGCAGGATCTCACTGTCATAAGGCCGGAGGTACAAAGCGAACAAGACGTTGATGATTTTCTGGCATCAATGTGCAAGCAAGGCTTGCGGGCTAAATTAAAAACCATCAGCCTTGTCACCGGAAAGCGCTATATTGATCTTGCCATGTATAAGGATTCTGTCCCTGTCTATCGGGATAACAGTGGCAAACTACTTGAAATCCCCACGCTCCCTTCTGATATGCTGCAAGCGCAGAAAATCATAGAAAACATGGATTTTGGAAAATTGTACAACAAGGTCCTTGGTACGTTTGAGTCCCTTGACACGTTAAGTAAAAGTCTCTCCGAAGCTCTGTCGCCCGCTAAAACTAAAGAGCTGATGGATGAACTGTTACAAATTACCACAAGCCTGAATTCAGCTCTTGAGCAAATTGATTCGGAAATAGGCCCAATCCTTGGCAAAGTCGATGGTGGAATAGACAATATCAAGGCCACTGTCAACAATGCTGATGAATTAATCACGACACTTGACAAGGCCATTCAACCGTTAAAAACAGATTTCAGTAACACCCTGCAAAACCTTGACAATACGCTACTGCAGGCAAATCAGCTTTTAAACCAGGCCGAAAAAACAATACAGCCATCCTCCCCACTCTACCACCGTATGAATGAAACCTTGCATCAGCTTACCGAGACATCAAAGGCCATACAAAAACTCAGTGACTATCTTTCTCGTAACCCGGACTCTTTGATTTTTGGTCTCCAACAAACGGGAGAAAACCATGAATAGAAATAATTTTATAAAAAATTGCTTACTGGCAGCTGTTATCTTTACAAGCCTTTGTATTTCATCGTGTGCAAAAGCACCACTCACCGTCGAATACCATACCCTTTCAGCCGATGCCTCTCACTCCAACAAAGCGGCAGAAGTCACTTCGCCACTTCTTATTGGACCGATACGGGTAAACTCATTTCTTGTTCAGGGGCCGATTGTCAAACAGCGTTCTCTCCACTCTGCTTATCTTCTTGAACAACATCACTGGGCAGGGAATCTTGATGAAATACTCTCACAAACCCTTACTCAGAATCTGATATTTGAACTTGGCAGCGAAAAGATCTACTCCTACCCGGATGCCAGCTCAAACATGGGGTTGCGACTGGCTGTCAGCTTCTCCCATTTTGAAGAAGACAATGACGGGAACGCCATATTGCAAGCCAGATGGAAGCTTCTCAGCAACGCTGATCAATCCGTTTTAAGCAGTGGCAGCACAATAAAAACCAGAAGTCCCGACGGATCAGACTACGACGCTCTGGCCAAGGCTTTAAGTCTGTGCCTTGCGGATCTTAGCCGTGAAATTGCAACCGGGGTTCGTCAGATACAATCTACGCTCCAGTCAAGACAAGAGACACAGAAATGAAAGAAAAAAACGCTGATGGATGTCTAAATAGATTTTTCGGGAATTCGGTCGAGAAAAGTTTCAAGCAGGCACTCACTCCATTTGAAGAATTTATTCATGCTGAAGCATCATCCGGAATCCTCCTTATGGTCTGTACAGTTGCGGCAATGCTTATCGCGAACTCTGCACTGCTGCCGCTCTACGAAACGATTCTCCATACAAAAATCACCATTGGCTCCGATGCTTTTAACATAAGCCATACACTCCACCACTGGATTAACGACGGCTTAATGGCACTCTTTTTCTTTACTGTGGGTCTTGAAATAAAGAGAGAAATCCTTGTTGGCGAACTGGCCGATCGCAGACAGGCAATTTTACCCATCGCCGGTGCAATTGGCGGAATGGTAGTTCCGGCTCTAATTTATACTGCTTTCAACTTTGGTACAGATGCAATTGATGGCTGGGGTATTCCCATGGCCACTGACATTGCCTTTGCCCTTGGTGTGCTTGCAATCCTTGGTAAACGCATTCCCAAAGCTCTTGTTGGTTTCCTTCTCGCTCTTGCCATTGTTGATGATCTTGGCGCAGTGCTTGTTATTGCAGCTTTTTACACTGATGAAATCAATATGCTTGCCCTTGGCTTTGCAGGTCTTGCTTTTATCGGACTCATTCTTTCCAATATTGCAGGAGTCAGAAGACCGTTGCCGTATATTATTTTCGGTTTATTCCTGTGGGTTGGCATGCTTGAATCAGGAATACACGCAACCCTTGCAGGAGTAATTACAGCGCTCACCGTACCCGCAAATTCCCTTTGCAGCAGCGGCCCTTTTGTGAGACGAATGCGGCAACTCAACACAAAATACGAAGCCCTTGGGGAAAATGATCTGCATATTATGCAGAGTGCAGAAAAACAGAAAACGTTACAATCAATGGAAAATTTTGTGCACTGCATGGAAAGCCCGCTGCAACGAATGGAACATAAACTGCACGTCTGGGTTTCCTTTCTGATTATTCCTGTATTTGCTCTTGCCAATGCCGGTATCCCTATAGATATGGCAAGTCTTGGCAGTACCCTTGCGCACCCTGTGACTTTAGGTGTTATTGCCGGTCTGATCGGCGGTAAACTCTTTGGTATTGTGTTCTTCGCATGGCTGGTGTTGAAACTTGGCTGGAGTCGCCTGCCTCAGGGAGTTAGTATGCCTCAAATAGCTGGGGTTAGTTTGCTGGCTGGCATCGGATTCACCATGTCTATTTTTATCGCAGGTCTTGCATTTTCCAGTGACCAATATCTTTTAAATGCAAAGATTGGAATTCTTGTCGCCTCTCTGCTTGCAGGAATAGGTGGGTATATTGCCTTGCTACTCACAACCGACAAAGTGGAGCAACAGTAAATTCCATGGCACTATTTGCAACCCTGACTGACCTTATCAAGGGATGTCCAAGAAACATAAAGCGTCGACTACTGCGTGATATCCTGCTCATTCTCTTTGTCACCTCTGGCGCCATTGTCTGTATTGTTTTCTTTCAGGGAGTGAAGACCCAGCGTGAACTCTCCAGTAGCCTTATCACCGAAGCCAACAGATCTGTCCGCAATCATTTTCAGAATTTTATGGAGCCTTTGGGCAATACCATAAATCTCCTTGCCAAATGGGGAGAATCAGGGCTCCTGAGACAAAATAATGTAGAACTTCTTGCCACCCAGTTTCAGGCTCTAATGGAAATTCACCCCACTATCCACGCTATTACCATGGCTGACTCCGAAGAAAACGAAATCCAGCTGGCACACAAGGGTGATAAATGGATACTCACCGAGCATCGTAAAAATAGTATGATCAGTTCCGAATGGCTGGACCGAAAGATTATAAACAGAAAAGAACAGACTGAAAAAGCATATCAGGCCAGAAACTCAATTTGGTATCGTGGTGCCATGACCACAAATAACCAGAGTGGTTATTTTCTAAGTCAACCATACAAACTGAAAACCAGTGAATCTCAAGGTATCACAGCAAGCAAACACTGGATTGCATTTGATCATCCCAAAACAGATGTGGTCACCGCCATCTCGTTTACTATGTTTGACCTTAGTGCCAACATGGCACAATTTGAAAGCACCTTAAATGACCGTACTCTGCTCCTTGAAAAAGATGGTGCTTTACTCAGTAAATTCCAACCCGGTACAACTGATTCCAATAAACGTCCGGCAATATCGGCAGAACTCCTCAAAATAGTCAAAGATACACTTTTAAATAATGGTTCAGACAAAGAACTGGCAACATCCTTCAAATATAACAAAAAAACATACTGGCTTGGCCTTAGTCCTTTGCATAAGGACAAAGACGATATCTGGGTAGCTGTGCTGGTCCCTGAAGACTATATTGTCAATGACCTTCAGCAGCAGTGGAAACGATTTGGCCTTATTGTTGGCTCGGTGCTGCTTGCAGCAATCCTTATGACTTTCTCCCTTGTTCGTCGCTACAGTCATCAGTTAAAAGATCTGCCGCAACAGCATGTTAATATGGTCAGCTATGAAAAAGAGATCAGTAAACTTATAGAAGCCGGTGAATCCACAAGCCTGGAATTCAAATCCACCATGCGAACCAATCTGCACAGTGGTAAAGCCGGCAAGGAAATAGAGCTGGCCTGGTTAAAATCTGTTGTCGCTTTTATGAATAGTGATGGTGGTATTTTACTGATTGGAGTGGCCGATGATGGTGAGACCCTTGGCCTTGAAGCAGACAACTTTGCCAATGAAGACAAATGCCTCCTTCACTTTAAGAACCTGCTAAATAATCATATCGGAGCAGAATTCACCAGATTTATCAGTGTGAAGGTATTATCTATTCAGGAAAAAAATATCCTTTTAATTGAATGTGAACGAGTACGACAACCGGTTTTTCTAAAAGTTGGTAAAAATGAGGATTTTCTCATTCGATCAGGCCCTTCAAGTACAAAACTCTCCATGAGCCAGATGATGAAATATTTACATGAGAG